>SBGQ01000068.1 GCA_006226965.1 bacterium
CTGAATTCAGGGCTTTTTTGTTACGCATGTTGATTGATAATCTGTACTAAGGTTTGCTTTGGAACTACACCGGACTGTCTCCAAAGCTGTTTTCCTTCTTTAAATAATATTAAGGTTGGAACGCCTCTAATTTGATAATGCGCAGCAGCTTGAGGGTTTTTGTCCACATCAATTTTAACGATAGTTGCCTTTTCTCCGATATCGCCGGCAACTTGTTTAAGAATGGGGGCTAACATTTTACACGGACCACACCATTCAGCCGAAAAATCGACTAAAACAGGCTTAGAAGAGTTGATGAGTTCTTGAAATTTGGACATTGTTGTATAAAATTGTGTTGATGATTTAGCTAAATGTACATTTCAAAAAAGCCTTAAGTCTGTGACAAAAGTCCCAAAACTTTAAATGGGATTTTTTCTTAAAGCTGATTAAACTTATTCCATGCAAGAAATCATTTCACAGATACTACAGGCAAAGCAACAGTGGCTTTTTGAACAAAAAGAACTGCTAGATACTCAAATTCAACAAACAATTGAAGCCGGATTTAATAAAAGTGATGTTTTCCATGCCTTACGTTGGATCAATGATCGTGTAACTGAAGAGGCGTTAATCAATTGGTCATCAAAAACTGAAAAACAGACCGGCGCACAAACGAAAGTATTGTTTTTCCATGCCGGAAATTTACCCTTAGTCGGTTTTCAGGATGTAATTGCGGCATTATTGGCAAATGTTCGTTATTATGGCAAACTTTCCCGTAAGGATCCATTTTTATTAAGCGGCTTTCTGAATGTATTGAAGCAAATTCAGGGAAATACCAGTCAACTTACTTACAGTACAGAAATTCATGACTTTGATTCTATTTTAGCTGATAAACTCGTTTTTTCAGGTTCAGAAGAAGGCTCAAAAGCTGTTTTAGAATTGGCAAAATCAAGAAAAATGATTCGAGATGATGCACAATTAATCATGCGAACAGCTCATTTTTCTATTGCCAGATTACGCAAAAACAGGGAAGAGTCATTAAATGATGTAGTTGAATCCGTATTGAGATATGACGGAGAAGGCTGCCGGTCGGTTAAGATGATAATTGCTCCGTATGGTTTGCTAAGTAATGATTGTGCTTTGGTTGATCAAGTTGATTTATGGCAAATGAAAAACAATCAGACTCATCAACAGCTCTCTGATGCCGCAAAGTACTATAAAGCTTATTATCAATCTATAGATAAACCTGTAACCGTTTGGATGAATAAAATTATCGTTGAACATATGCCAACTCGTTTTGAAAAAGATGTTATTTATTGGCAGAAAGGCGATGATTCAGATATAAATCAAATTAGAGCGAAATATGGCAACCGAATTCAATGTATATATTCTGATGCCCCGGAGTTTCCATATGAAGAAGATTTGTTTTACGCTCAAAATCCACAGTTAGACTGGAAGCCGGACGGAACTGATATTTTGGAGTGGCTCATTTCTTAAAATAAAAGGCGGGTGTCTCAAACTGACACTTCCCGACTTTATTTTTCTACTATTCGCCTTAAACGTACTTGAAACATCCATCAAGAGAGGCTGAAAAAGCCGGGGAGCGCGAGAAATCGTGCTCCTTTTTATTTAATTAAAACGGATTTTTACGCTAATTTCAGCACAATTCTATGAAAGGGTAAGTCGAACAGTTTTCATGCTTCATATTGTTGAATCGAATAAACAGGAATTATTGCTTCATGCGTTGCAAGCACAACTTCATCAAAAACGAGAGATAGAGTCTTTTGAATTTGGAAAGCAGGTTGTAATTGCTCAAAACGTTGGAATGCAGCGCTGGCTAACCTTGGAATTAGCTAAAAAACAGGGCATAAGTGCAGGCCTCGAGTTTGATTTTCCCTTGCGTTTTATATGGAATTTATTCAAAAAAGTCTGTGATTTTAACTCTGATGAGTTGATTGCTTCACGAAAGGAATATGTTCAAACGAGATTATTCGACTTACTTCAACAAAAGCAAAATCATGCAACTATTCAGCGCTTTTTAGCTACAAAAACTCTTACAGATAAAGCGCTTAAACTGTGGGATTTAGCTGCAAAATTAGCGTCTTTGTTTGATGAATATGAGTTGTTCCGCACGAAAGAATTACCGAATAAAATCCTTTCAGGTAAGCAAGAAAATGACTGGCAGTTTGAATTGTTATATGAATTAACTCAATCAAAAAATGAGTTGTTATTTCGACATGAATCACAGTTGCAATTAATTGATAGACTTAGAGATGCTAGTGTACACCTAAATTATAATGAGATTCATGTTTATGCGATTCCGACTTTGCCGGAGGCAACGTTGCGTTCCTTGTTATTACTAGCCAAACAGCCAGATACCGATGTGTTTTGGTATATGTTAAAACCGAGTGATTTCGATTATTGGCATATTTTGGATAAAGCGCAAATTCCGGATCATGCCGGAAATATATTCGATTTCTTAGAATCATCTTCTTTAGAAGGACGTGAACAAGCCTCTTGGATTTACAGAATTATTACTGAAGAATCCATTCCATCCAAAACGAAAAAGATGTATGATTCTATAAAGTCTGAGTCGTATTCTCAGCTAGAAGCATTTCAACAAGCTGTTTTGACAAACAAAACTCATCTCGTTTCAGAATCAGACAAATCCATTCAAATTCATTCCAATTATTCTCCACAACGTGAAGTAGAGGTGTTGAGGGATTTCTTATTGCAGGAATTCGCGGAAAATCCGGATTTGAAACCCGGCGAAATTCTGGTTATGAGCTCGAATATTGATGTTTACGCGCCTCATATCGAATATTTTTTCAATGAAGAACTGCATCAATCAAAAATTCCTTATTCCATTGCCGATACAAAGTTCAGTTTAGAAAATGAATATGTTCAGGCTTTATTGCACATATTCGAACTCCTACTATCTAATTTGAAACGAACAGATTTATTGGATTTTTTACGCAGAGACTCTGTAAAGAAAAAATGGAATCTTGATGAAGCGGCAGTAAATCGTATTACCGGTTGGATTTTGCAGACACATACACTTTTCGGCTGGGAGTCTGAATCAGAACAACCAGATTGGGGAAGTTTTACGTTCGAAAAATTGCGTGATACATTATTTAAATCTCTGTTTTATTTAACTGGAGAAAACCAATTAGTAGATGAACGATTAATTCCGATGACTTTACTTACTCAGGATGAAATCGAGACTTGGGCGATATTTGAACGCTTTTTGAAACACCTATTCTTGCTTCATGATACTGTTCAAGAACATAAAACTGTGCAAGATTGGCTGACTTTTTCTATTAAAGTTTTGCACCAGTTTATTGATGAAGGAGAGCAAAGCAGATTAACACAGAAATTATCGGATATGAAATCTGTAGTTGAGGCTGCTCATGGAAAAACTCTGATTTCGGCAGAGCATTTTATTCGTTTTTTAAATATTTATGTAGACGATTCATCGGCAGGAAGCGGATTTTTACAGGGAAAAGTTACTTGTTGTGCCATGGTTCCGCTAAGGAGTTTGCCATTTAAATACATTTGTTTGCTTGGTTTAAATGAAGGCCAGTTTCCCGGTAAAAAAATACGTTCATCATTCGATTGGTTAGAACAAGAACCTAAACCGGGTGACCGAGATCGAAGAAAAGATGATGAGTATCTTTTTTTAGAAAGTGTAATTTCAACTCGTAAAAAGCTGTATTTGAGTTATGTTGGTCGTTCCATTAAAGATGATTCCATATTTCCGAAAAGTGCTTTGGTTCAACAATTCGCTGATGCAGTAACTCATTTTACAGGACATACTCCATTTGAAAAAGAACACACCTTGTATGCGCATAATCAGCAAAATTTCACGGGTGATTCAACATCATTAAATGTTCGCGCTTTTGAGGTTTTAAAACATAGTAATTACAATCAAGTTCTTGATTCTATTCATTCTGTCAATATTCAGCACTCTGAAAAAAAGACGAATTGGGAATTGAACGAATGGCTGAAATTTGTTGAAAATCCGCCTGTGTACATGTTACATAAAGAAGCAGGAATAGCAGCTTATCGAATCAAAGAAGAGCTTACAGATCACGAACTTTTTAGCAAAGACGGATTAGATGCGTGGAATTTCAATGAGTTGGTATTTAATCTGTTAGTAGAACATCCTCAACTACGTTTCGATGACCTGTTTCCGATTATTCGTGAAAAAGGGTTGATTCACGCCGGTTTTGATTCCAGAGAATCTTTTGAACGTGATGCTGAAACCATCTATAATCGACTGAAATACATACAAGAAGAGATTTGGAAAGGGGATATTCCTGCACTTTCTGATTTTACTTTTCAAGCAGATGAATTGAGTATTCAGGGTTCTGTTTGGTTTGATTTGTCATCCGGTTTGTATGTTTATCACACATTTAGTCAGTTTAATACAAAGCATCAAATTCGAGCTTATTTAACAGCTTGTTTACTGGCTGAGTCTTATCAACAGAAAATAAGAATTCAGGTAATTGATAAAACCAAGGTGTACAATGAAGTAAGTGCAGAACCCGACGATGCTTTTCTGAAAGTGTGGTTGCACCAGACTGAACATCGACTTAACAAAATTCCTTTATTTCACGTTGGCTTAAGTACAGAATTATATAACGATGAACACGGTGAAAACGAATGTATCACCGATTATATAAGCAATTATAACTCCATCGATTCCGGTGTTTTGTTGGCACTACAACAATTAGGAAAGAAAACAGATTGGGAACTCATCGAACATTGGCGAGAATTGGCCGGGGCACTTTCTTTATTACCTGATTTTGGAAGCGGAGTCAGTTTATGAGTATTAAAGCATTGAATTTGTTAACTCATAAACCCGGTGGTATTCATACAATTGAAGCCAGTGCCGGAACAGGCAAAACATATACTATTAAAGTGTTGTTTTTAAAAGCGCTTATTGAATTGTGGAAGAAGCAATCTGGTCTGGGAATCGGTAATATTTTAGTGGTAACATTTACAGAAGCTGCTACCAAAGAATTGCGTTTCAGAATTCGTGAGATTTTGACAGAGTATTACGAATGGCTTGAAACAGGAACTGTAATTCAACCGGAAAACCATGATTTAATCCCGTTTTTTGAAGAGATTGAGTTTCAAGAAATGGATAAAATTGCTTTTAAGTTATTTCTTAAAAACGAACTCAAAAATCCGGATGAAGCCTCGATTTACACCATTCACGGATTTTGCAGAACGGTGATGAGTGAATACCCGTTTGAATGCGGAATTACAGGAAACGTCGATATTTCCAACGATTTAGAAGAAACGTTTGAAGAGTTTGTAATAGAAGAATGGCGTACACTTATTCGCTCAACATCATTTGCAAACCATGCAATCGAAATAAGTTTAAACTCTCCGGATGATGTAATTCAAACTTATGGGCAGTATATCAAAAGTCAGGGTAAAATTGCGGCAGAGGCTTCAATTAAAGATGATTTGAATCAGGCTCATGAACGTTTAAATGCTGCAAAATCAGCCATAATAAACCGGTTTAGTCCACAAGATTTGGAACGCTTGGTTTTGGTGATTTTCTCGAATGAGAATCTACTAAAGAGTGTATATAAATTCGATTCTTGGATGAGTGTTGCAAACGGATTGATCAACACTGTTCATCAAGCACATTCATTTTCTTTGTTTTCTAAAGCTGAAAACTTAACTCGAGATAAAATTGAAAGCAGTTTAAAAAAGAATACTTCTTTTACGAGTACAGCTGAATTAAATGAATTTTTCGATTTGTATGAGGAGTTGTACACACTGCTACGTTTTGTTCAAGAGCAAAATAAATCACTTATTGCTCATTTTTTGCACGAGCTTCAGGTAAAATGGCAGGGTTTAAAACAAGAAAAAGCCTTGTTTGGATTTGATGATCTACTTAAAACGGTAAATGAAGCCGTGAATTCGAATGCAGATTTAGTGAAGCAATTGCAAACGGATTATCCGTTTGCGTTTATTGATGAATTTCAGGATACCGATCCCATTCAGTTCAGTATTTTTGAGCAAGTTTACCTCAACGATTCTACTGCGGTTGATGGCTTGTACATGATCGGCGACCCCAAACAAAGTATTTACAGTTTTAGAAACGCTGATTTAAACACGTATTTATATGCCAAAAATAAAGCTCAGGAAACGTTCGAGTTAACTACCAATTACCGCTCGGTTGAATCCGTTGTAGAGTCTGTAAATCAATTTTACGGACTTGCTGACAGACCATTCATTAATCAGGGAATTGAGTTCCGACGTGTGAACAGCAAAAAAAGGGGGAGATTAATTGGTGATGAGTCATTCACGAAACCCATGCTCGCTGTTTTTCAATCTGATGAGTTCGGTGGTTCAAATAAGTCCATAGCAGAACGTACAGCAATCAGGAAGACAATTGAAATCGTACAATACTACTTGAATGGGGCACTTCAATTCGAAGATGCAGACGGACTAATACATGACATCAAACCAAAAGATCTGGCGATTTTAGTTAAAACCAATACACATGCCGATAATGTTTATAAAAGTCTTAGAAAAGCTCAGATTCCGGCTGTAATTTATTCTAAGAAATCGGTGTTTAACAGTAATGAAGCTCATCTTTTCAGTATTCTTTTGCAGGCAATATTAAGCGCCAATCGTTTTGAATACATCAAATCGTCTTTATTGACTTCGTTGTTTTCATTTACACTACGGGACTTAGATCTCATAGAAAATGACGAAGATGAATTATTGAGAATACAGTCTTATTTCTTGGAAGCCAGAAGTTTATGGAACGGAAAAGGTGTTGCGGCTGCGATAAGTTTTATCGTAAATCAGTTTAATTGTCAGCGATATTTGTTAGAGTTGGGTGATGGAGAGCGAAGCATCGCAAACTGGATGCATATGTTAGATTTAGCCGGAAAGTTTGAACGAGAATCGCGTAGAAATCCACAAAAAACATGGCATTATATCCAGCAGAAGATTGCAAAAGCTGCCGAAAATGATTCATCAGGTAATGAGGAAGAATTACTGCGTTTAGAAAGTGATGATGACAAAGTTAAGATTGTTACCATTCACAGCTCCAAAGGTTTGGAATATCCAATCGTGATTCAGCCCTTTGCTTGGGGACGCAAAAATCTTCCTACTCATGCGCAAAATAAACAAGTGTTTACGTATTCCGGTTTAAATGAACAAGGAACACCGGAAATTCAACTAATTCTTAATGATAATCATCCCTTATTGAACGGCGTTTCAGTTAAAAATGCGAATGCACATGCTAATGAAGAGGAAGAAGCCAGACAGTTTTATGTTGCATTAACTCGTGCAAAATGGCAGAATGTGCTGATTATACCGGAGAATAATTCGATTATAAGCGATTCTTTACCGTTCTCTATGTTGGAAAAATGGGCGTTCTCCGTTTTGGAAACTCCGGTTTTAAAGATTGACGGAAAAAAATCTAAAACGGATGGATATGGAAGTATCAGAGCTTCGTTAAATCAATTAGAAATTTCTCAACCGAATGTATTTGCTTGTATTGATGCACTTCCACAGATTAATTTCTTGTCCGTTAAAAAAGAAACTCAGGCTATTAATGAACCCAAACAGGTCGTTTTTTCGAATCTTAAACCTGATTTCCAAACCACAAGTTATTCAGGAATGGTTCATGGATTAAGTCACGGGTCAATAAATGAAGACGAGTTTCACGAAACGGCAGAAATCAAAAAGCCTAAGCAAGATATCGTTTCGAAACTAACAATTAAGGCCGGAGCTGAAATAGGAAATGTCATTCACAACACCTTGGAAAAGATTCAATCCGCTGATGAAACACATGTCAAACAATTAGTGATAAGTGAGATTAATCAACAGGGATACAATGACTTATTTGATAATAGTATTGATTTGATATCTTCATGGATTCATGAAATTTACACAACAGAGTGTACCATTTTTGAGTCAGACACAATCAGTTTACAAACTATACCGGCTCATCATCAAAAGCGTGAAATGGAGTTTCATTTAAAGTCCGGTGAGTTTGATGTTCAAACAATAGTATCAACATTAAGAGGAGAGTCGGATTACTCCTTACTTATACAGGACGGGTTTATAAAAGGGTTTATGGACTTGGTTTTTGTGCACAAAGGCCAATTTTACCTGATGGATTATAAGTCGAATTATTTAGGTGATAATTTGAGGGATTATGCGCTCCAAAGCTTAGAAAGGGCAATGATAAACTCGAATTATGATGTCCAAATGGCGATTTACACCTTAGCACTACATCAATATTTAAAGAATACGATTCAAGATTATTCGTACGAAATTCATTTTGGGGGTATGTTGTATTGGTTTGTCCGCGGTATTGAAGCTCCAAATAAAGGTTTGTATTTCCATAAACTGGATTATAAAGAAGTGGTACTGCTAGAGGAAAAGTTGCTAAACGGAGGGTTAAAATGATTGATTGGAATCAGTTAGCTGAGGAAGAAATTATAAGCCCGGTTTTAGTGCAAATGGCTCAAACTTCAAAAATTATAGAAGACCAAGTTGCCGTGTTTTTAGCTTTTAAGGCTTTAGAAAGTGGAAATACCGTTTTTTCTAAGAAAGATTATCCGCACTATTTACCGGCGGTTTCATGGGAGAAATCTTCATTAATTGGTTCGCCGACAGATGAAAAGCCAATTAAGAAATTAGATGAAACTCGATTTCAGATTCAGAGATTATGGGTACAAGAGCAAGGAATAAAGGCTTTTTTGAATCAAACATCGGATTTTATATCTGGCATTGAGCCTGATGTACCTTTCATAAAACAGATTGTAGGTGAACATGATTCACTTTCTGTTCAGGCGAAAGCAATGCAGGCGATTTTGAATGAACGAATCGTGATTTTAACAGGTGGTCCTGGAACAGGAAAAACATTTACTATTGTTCGATTGTTGGCATCGCTTATTCATCATTTCACATTAAATAAAAACTCGATTGCATTAACAGCGCCAACCGGAAAAGCCGCAGCTAGAATGTTGGAATCCATACATTCATCACTAGTAGATTTACCTGTTGATGAAGCCTTTAAAGCGCAATTTCCTAATGAGGCTTTTACTATCCATCGTTTACTAGGGATCACCAACAATGCACTTCAATCGACCTATAATAAAAAAAATCGGTTGCCATTTGATTGTGTGATTGTAGATGAAAGCTCCATGTTGGATGTGAACTTGTTTTATGCATTGACTCAAGCGCTAAAACCAAATACAAAACTCGTTTTGGTAGGAGATAGTGACCAATTGCCATCAGTTGAGGCCGGTTTTATATTAGCGGATTTATGTTCGTATGGTGATGATGTTCAGGTTGTATTATCTGATTCCAAAGGGCAAACAGATTTATTTACTTCGGAGAAACCGGATAATAAATGTGCAACGATAAAACGTATTCATTTATCGAAATCACACCGATTCAGTGAAAAAAGTTCTATTGGGATACTTGCAAAAAAAGTAAATCAACAGGAAGCAGATACACTTTTAGAAACGTTTCAATTAGATGATTTAAACTGGATTTCGGTTAATAATATCGCTGAGATGAATAAGGCTGTGAAACAATGGTATCAACAGCATCTGGAAAAATTACAATCCGCAAACTCTGAAAAAGAGTTGTTTTCTGTTTTAAGGGAGCAAATGATAATTAGTGGTTTACGAGTTGGCTCTTGGGGAAGCGAAGGCATAAATCAATTGTTTTCGCGCGAATTTGAACGATTGGGCAAAGGCAGTAAACATGGTTTCCCGATAATAATTAACACAAACAGTTATTCTCATCAGTTGTTTAACTCAGATATCGGCGTTTATGTAGAAAAAGAATCCACGAATAAAATCGTATTTGAAGAACGCTTAGGGGTTTATCGAAGATTTAATCCGGGAGTTATTCAAACTATTATAGATCCGGCATTTGCCATGACCGTGCATAAGTCTCAAGGTTCTGAGTACGATCATATTATGCTCGTTTTGCCGGAAAAAGATGAAAACAGATTATTAAGTAAAGAGTTGATATATACAGCCATCACAAGAGCCAAAAAAACGTTCACATTGGTTTCTAATAAAGATATTTTTGTAAAAGCTGTAAAGACGTTAAATAAAAGAGAAACAGGATTGAGAGCTTAAACCTAAGCTATTGCTTGTGTTTTGCAACATATCTGTACCTTTACAACGAAAATCAAAATTTTGGAGGTTTATGAAAAATGGATTGCTGATTTTAAGTATAGTGTTAATTTCACAACAAGCAATGTTAGCGCAAGAAAAACAAGATTCAACGAATTATTTACCCGGTGATAATGAACTTATAATTATGCCATCGGCAAGAGTAATGCCTAAAGGGAGTATGTACTTTTCCGCTTATCAGATTGTATTAATGAATTTTGGTTATTCAATTACAAATACAACACAAATTGGTGTACTATCAGTTTTCCCAATTAATGCTGATTTGATTTCCGATACATTTACTTTGGGTATAAAACAGCAAATATGGAAAAGAGATGAAAAGTATTTTATTTCAATTAGCAGTTTTATGAATCCTGGAACAGATTTAGCCGGCTTTTCAGTTCAAAGTTCGAATTTATTTCAAGATGCTAAAATGCAGGTTCACTTAAACGTGGGTTGGCTATTTGATTATACAAATACAAGTAATAATGCCATGCTTAATGGTTTGGGTATTCAGTATAATTTTTCTAAAAAAACAGCATTCATCGGAGAAGTGTTATCTGCATCGAATAGTAGTCTAAATTTGAAAGAATCTATAGAATTTATGACTGTTGGCATACGATGGCGTTCCGATTATATCATGTTTGAAGTTGCTGGTTTTCGCCCACTCGAAGCTGGAACAGGTGATTTAATTTTATGGCCATTACTAAAAGGAATGGTATTATTTTAAAAGAGTACATTACTGATTAAGTGAAAAGCCCTCCGGTAAAACTGGAGGGCTTTTTCGTTTTTATACTTTAACACTTGCCCATTTGCCTTTAGCAAAGAAATACCAAGCTAAGAGTGCAATCATCGTTTCAGCAAGTGGAATGGCTATAAAAACTCCCATTACTTCTAAAGATGTGTGCATGGAAAGGGTGTAGGCTAAAGGAACTTGAAATAACCAGAAAGAAAACAAGTTTATCCAAGTCGGAGTTTTTGTATCACCTGCACCGTTTAATGCTTGAACCATCACCATTCCTACTCCATAAAAAATGTAACCGTAACCAAAAATTTGGAGTGCCTGAATACCAAACTGAATAACGATTTCATCGTTTGTGAAAAAACGAATGATAGGTTCACTGAAAAACACAAACAGAAGCATTACGAAACACATAAATATTCCGCTGTATTTAGCTGTTAAGTACACACTTTGTTTTGCACGTTCAATTTTATTTGCACCTAAGTTCTGCCCGACTAATGTTGCCGCTGCATTTGAAATTCCCCACGCAGGTAAAAGGAAGAACATAGCATTCCGAATGGCAATTTGATAGCCGGCAAGTGCTGAAGTTCCACCGGATTCAGCAACTAATCTCGCTAAAACAATCCAGCTACCGCTTGCTACTAAAAATTGAAGCGTTGCTGGCCAGGAGATATTAAAGAGAGATTTTATTATGGTTTTATCAGGTATAAAATGGTGAAGAACGATTTTAAACGTATGTTTTCCATAAAAGAGATGATACGATTGGTACAGAACTCCGCTTGTTCTACCTATAACTGTTGCAATCGCAGCGCCTTTTAATCCCCAAAAATGGATTAAAATCGGATCTAATATTATGTTGATAATACTGCCGATCCATAAACTGCGCATGGCAATTGCTGCATTTCCAATACCTCTGAAAATCCCGTTAATCAAGAAAATCAGAATTACGGAAAAGCTCCCTGCGAACATTATTCGGGTAAATATGGCTCCATCTGCCACAACTTCAGCTGACGCACCCATTGCACTTAAAATCCATTCAGCATGATATGCTCCAAAAATGCTGATGATTATTGTAATTGAAAGGGCAACAAGTAAAACCTGAGCACCCGTTTTAGCGGCTAAATCAGGATTTTTTTCACCAACACGTCTGGCTACCATTGCAGTTGCAGCGGTGCTTAAGCCAATTGCCAACGAGTACACAATGGTAATAACAGATTCGGTTAAACCAACTGTTGCTATTGCATTTTCACCTAACTTGCTGACAAAAAAGATGTCAACAATAGCAAAAACACTTTCTAAGCTAAGCTCTAAAATCATTGGAATGGCTAAAAGAACTACTGCTTTTGGAATAGAAACTTCTGTAAAATCGATGGATTCATCACCAACTACAGCTTGTTTAATAAGTTTGAATACTTTTTTAAAAGACATTGTTATTGAGATTGACGCTCACTGTAAGCGTAAATTAAATAGTAAAAATATGTATAGAACCCAATATTGAGTTATAATATCATAGATAGTAGAGGATACTATCTAATCGCCCAACTTTACCTAGCGATGATAAAATCAGTTCAAACGTAAATAAGATGTGCTCAGACTTAGCCGAGCTAAGCTACAATTTTCATATTCATATATTGATTGGCGCAAGGATACGACAAACTATTTATACAGCGCAACATAAAATTGATGAATTGTTTAAATGTTGACAATTCTGTGTATTCATACAGAATGATTAGTCCATGTAATTTTTGTTGTTTAATGAATCAGTTGGATTTGAATATCGCACATCATAGTAATTATAAGATTCATGATGTATTGATTACTTTTTCTAGTCACTATTGGCATATAATGGCGAATTTTTATTCAAGTATAATGTCTTATAATGATGTTATTTATCAAAATCTGGTAGAATTGTTAAAGGGGTGATGATGGTTGAGGTTCATAATAAGACTCTTAAAATCAGGTTGGATGATTTAACGTATATGAGTTTTCGTTCTCTGAAATAAAAAAAAGCAACGTGAATTTCAGAAAACTGCAAGTGTTAATTATGCTAAAAAGAAAAGGCGAGTTGAAAACCAACTCGCCTTTTCTTTTTAATCATCATCGTCGTCGTCATCATCATCATCATCGTTTTTTTTGTTTGCCGACGATTCAGATTTAGCCTTTTTTGTTTGTTCTATTTTGGGGCCTTCATGCTCATTTTCTTCTATTGGAGCAAAATTGAAGGCATACCAGAAAGCTGTTATCGGGATGAGTAACCATAAAATGTTGAATACTTTGTGGAATCCGGTTTCGATAGTTGGTTCTGCACTCACATTCTTAGTTCCTGTAAACATAGAAGTAATGGTTCCATCAGTTGGATGTACAAAACGATCAACAACCAGTCCAATTAAGTGGAATACAACGAGAAATAAAAATACGTGAGAGAAGATTTCATGAACTTCTTCCCAAAAATGTTCATCATACATTCCCGTTGCTTCAGATTGATATAAGAAATAACCGGATGTGCCGGTAATAACGGCAGATAACAAAATCCCAATCATGGCATAAGAAGCAAGAGGATTGTGTCCTACATATTCATTTTTACCATTCCACATGGTTTTTAAGTAGGAAATGGCTTTTACCGGCGACAAAGGGAAGTCTTTGAAATGAGCATATTTGCCTCCAATAAAACCGTAAATGAGTCTCATAAAAGCAATTGACGCAGCCATTGCTCCCATGCCGTAGTGCATATTTTCGTTCAAGTGATTTTCACCGGATATATAGGCCATTAAAAATCCTATTGCCAATAACCAGTGCGATATCCTAATGGTAAGATTCCAAACGTTAGTTTTCATAATATAATTTGATTGATTTGAATGTTAGATGTTAAACGTGATATCAAATCAAACTTGTGGTGGATGCCAGATTGAGAAATGAAATATAAAATCGTATTCAGATACGGGTTGGAGCTCTAATTCTGTAAACGGAATAGGAGAATACATCTGGTTTGTACTATCAATATTGTGATGAATGGCAGTGAAAGATTGCCAGATTTTTAAAGTAGGAATAGATCTAAATGGTAGATTAGCATCAGTTTCACTGTCAGCGTCTTGTGTTAATTCATCTACATAATGCTGATAGGTAAATTCCCAAATGCTTAAATCGGGATAGCTTGTTTGATGGGTTTCATAATGTGAAATAAAAACAGGAACTCTCAAAAATTGACGAACCTCAGTAAAGCTTATCAAAAAGCTAAAAAGAAGAATAAGATGAATTGTTTTTTTGAACATGTGTTTCAGAGAATTATTTAAATGTACTTGATGCCGAAATAAATTCAACCATTCGCCAGAGAATAAAAATTTTCAAAGTGGAATTGTTTGTATGAACGAACAGGTCTATCTTATAAACGATAGGTACTTATGTGAATGTAGAGTCAATTTTAATTAATAAACCGAAGCATTTTGAAACAGTACCTAGTATCTCTTCTGATTTTGGCAACACTTTTAGGGTGTTCATCATCCATCCAAAAAAATACGCAAGACGATGGATTACCACGTGTAGAATCTGAGTTTCGTGCAGCTTGGGTGGCAACAGTTGCCAATATAAATTGGCCGTCGCGCCCCGGAATGCCGGTAGATTCACAACAATATGAGGCTAGAGTAATCTTAGATTCGTTGAAATCGATGAGATTCAATGCTGTAATCTTTCAGGCTCGTCCACAGGCAGATGCGTTGTATAAAAGTGAATTAGAGCCTTGGAGTTATTATTTAACCGGTGAACAGGGTAAAGCTCCTGAACCATTTTACGATCCATTGGAGTTTTGGGTTGATGAAGCTCATAAACGCGGACTAGATTTACATGTTTGGGTGAATCCGTATCGTGTTCACCATCCTGACGGCGGACCTGTAACTGAAACATCAATTGCTTCAAAAATGGATTCCAATATTTGGAAACTTAGCAGTGGTTTTTATTGGTTTGAGCCTACCAGCAAACAAACTCAAGACCATTCATATGCAGTAATTATGGATATCGTTAAGCGATACAATATCGACGGTTTGCATATGGACGACTATTTTTATCCGTACCCAAGTTATCATAATGGTGGTTTTCCTGATTCAGTTGCATACAAGGCTTATCAAAATAACGGTGGAAAACTCTCCATTGGAGATTGGAGAAGAGATGCCGTTAATACATTTGTACACAGATTGTACGTCGGCATCAAAAAAGAAAAACCCTGGGTTCAATTGGGAATTAGTCCGTTTGGAATATGGCGTCCGGGTTATCCCGAATCAGTAAAAGGTTTTGACCAATACGAAAAACTCTACGCGGATGTAAAGCTTTGGGTTGAAGAAGGTTGGTTGGATTATGTAGCACCTCAATTGTATTGGTCTATCAATACTATTCCGCAAAGTTTTCCGGTTTTACTTGGCTGGTGGAACGAGATTAATATAAAGCATCGCCATGTTTGGCCGGGTGTTAGTGTAGCGCGTTTTACGGGTGAAAAACGTGTTGATGAAACAATCAATCAAATTATGATTACACGCGGAATGATGCCTGAAGCACCCGGCTTAATTCACTGGAGCATTGCGCCGCATATGAAAGATTCTGCCTTGGTTGAGGCTTTAAAAAAGGGTCCATATGCGAAAGAAGCAGTAATTCCTGCATCCGCTTGGTTGGATAAGAAAGCTCCGGTTGCCCCAGAAGTTGAACATGGAACAGAAATGGGGAATTGGATAACTAGCTGGAAACATCCAGAAAAGAATGAGTTAAGTAAAGTAATTGCATTTACCGAATATGGCGGAACTTGGTCGTTTACAATCTTACCTGTAACTAATGAACCGTTAACATTTCCATTAGAGAAAATAAAAGTTGTGCCGATAGTAGATTCATTAGAGCAAGCACCCATTTACGATATCTTAACAAACGTAAAGTTAAAAGTTATTGACAGAGCCGGGAATGTGAGTCCGGCATCTAAGTAATTAGCCGGTAATTAAGGTATTTAATTGTGCAACGTGTTCAATTAACAAATCAACTTCTGTAACAATTTCAAAAGATGTAGCCGATAATTCTTCAGCAGAAGCAGCATTTGATTGAATAGTTTGTTCGTTTTCTTGAACACCTCTTGAAATAGAATCAGTGGTTTGCATCTGCTCATTAGTGATATCTTTTAATTCGTTAATAAGCAGATTTAGTTTGTCAGTTTCTAGATTTATTTGCTTAAAACGAACTTCATAGTCGGCTAGTTTTATTTCACCTTCTTTAGCAATAGCCATTGAATTAGAAATGATTGTTTCGGTTTGTTTCGCCGCTTGAGTTGCGCGTAATGCTAAACTTCTAACTTCATCTGCAACCACAGCGAAACCTGCGCCAGCTTCACCGGCACGAGCTGCTTCAACAGCTGCATTTAATGCTAATAAATTAGTTTGAAAGGCAATTTCATCTATACTTTTTAGAATGGATTGCGATTCTTGAGCACCATTTTGCATTAAATTAAACGTTTGTTTTAATTCGCTTAATTTTTGAAAACCTGCCATAGCTGCGTCATGTAGATTATTCGAAATGGAATGAGCAGTAATTACAGATGCTGCATTTCTTTTAGAACCACTCGCAATTTCCTGTATTCGTAAAGAAATGGTATCTGCGGAAGAGGCCTGCTGAGCTGAGCTTGAAGCTAATTCTTCAGAGTTTTGTGATAATTGATAGGCAATAGTAGAGAATTGACTTATTGATGTATCAAATGATGTAACAGTGTCTCGTATTGGTGTTTCTATAGATTGTACAACCCAATATGCTAATATTGGAATAATGATAATTATAATTCCACCGATAAGGAAAAAAAAGGAAATCATGGAATTTAGATTTGCCATCATTTCGTCATAAGTGATTGTTGTAAGAATAATCCAGTTTATTCCTGGTAATGAAATAGAATCGAATGCAGATAAATATCTTTGGTTGTCGTTATCTGAATAAACTAATTCGCCGGTTTGTTGTGTTTGTGCAGTTTTAAAAATAATAGAGTTGGCAATATTCGATTTTAGTCTGTTTTTGAAGCTGTTTTCAACAGTTAGGTTTTTATCTAAAAAGCTATTTGAACGCAAAAAAGCATCGTTTCCTATGAGTATAGATTCCTCTGTAACACCTTGACCCGCGCGATTGTTCATGACAGTGTTGATTTTATTTAGAGGCATTTGATAAGCTAAAACGCCAATGCGTTTATTGTTATAAAAAACAGGAGAGGCGATAAAGGAAGCCGGTTGTCCGTTCGAAGGTTCATACGGCTTATAGTCAACCATTACCGATTCACCTTGTAAAGCCGAATTTGCTTTTTGGAATGCCGTAGCCAACCCAGAATTAGAGAATTGACCATCTAAAAAATTTGTTGCATAATCTGTTTCTTTAAAAACAGAGTACACTAGATTTCCATCTATATCAAATAGAAAGATATCGTAATACTCAAATAACTGTTGTCTGGCTAAGAAAAAGGGGTGGTATTTAGCATGATTGGTATTATATAAACTGTTGTCATTCGATGAAATAAGAAGTTGTTTTTCACCAATTGGATAGGGGTTATTTTTTATATAGGTTGTCTGTAAATAGTGAGATACATTTTCTTTTTTATCTATAAAATCCCAAGCAGATTTAAAGTCTAATATGGCATTAATTGTCGTTTTATTGCTTGCAAGTGTTATTATATGTTTATCTATGGTATTGAAATAAGTAATTATCTGGTCTTTTTTTATTTGATTGAACGCTTGAAGTGTATTATAGGCTGAAGATATGATTTCAGTTTTTAGTTTTACAAAAATAATACTTAGAACGATTACCATTGGTATTAAGACAATGGAACTCGCAAAAGTAAATAATCTTGCTTTTAGGCTTAATGATTTCGTAGTTAAATTCATGATTTGATGATTCGGCTAAAGACAAAAAAAAGTTTATAAAAAAGAAACCCGGATTCTTTCACAAACCCGGGTTTTTATTTTGTATGATTTGGTAAACTGGTTCTAGTTCATAGAAACTATTGTGTTTAAAACACTTAAAGTTTCTTTTAAATGTTTAACTTGGCTTCTTAAATCCAATGAAACAGTATTAGTTTGTTCTGCTAATGCCGAGTTTTTCAGGGTTGTGTTTTCAATGTCCTGAATAGCATTTTTGAGTTCAAAAGCATTGGTACTTATAAAACTGAGTTCACTTTTGGTTTGAATAATACTTTTAGTTGCATCCTCAGAATCTGCGGCAACTTCGCTTAACTCGTTAAAGAAACTTTCACTTTCATCTAAAATTTGTTTTGTACGTTTTGTTGTAAGTTCAAGTGAATCATTTGAGTTTTTTGCAGCAACTGATGTTTGAGTTGCTAATCTTCGAACTTCGTCAGCAACAACAGAGAAACCGGAACCTGCTGTTCCTGCTCTTGCGGCTTCAACTGAAGCATTGATAGATAAAATGTTCGTTTGAAAGGAGATAGCATCAATTTGTTTGGTTACATCTAAACTTTTATGAACAAAATGAGATATTTCTTGGAGTGATCTTCTCAGCATATCAACATTATCTGCTAATACCAATAAGGTGTCTTTGGTTTGAATCGTTTTATCATTTGATTCCTGAATTTCTTGAAAAGTTTTATCCAAAGTATTCGATAGTTCTATTAAAGATGCACTCATTTGTTGGATATTTGCAGCCTGTCTTTGTGTTGATTCAGTTAAATCAAAACTACCTTTAGAAAGTTCACGACTATTTTTGTCTAACTCAAAAGAAATATCATTTATTTGAGAAATCATATGTTTAAAAAACACTTTAAACGGTCTGTAAAAGCTCGCATAGGTAATCGCAATTATGATGAGTACAAATACTGGAATCATATATTTGGCAAGTCCAAATAACATTAAAATTGCTCCCGACTTAACAGATAAAGCGTGGTTAAGAGCATAATTAGTGTCATAAAGCGCTGTTTTTGAAATCTTTAAAGCAGAATTATGAACATTCGATTCCTCATTTCGTAATTGTACTTTCAATTTATGTAGCTCATTTATTGAAGTTGAAACTTCTGCATTGATTTTCTGGGACTTTAATTCATCGTTTTCGGTAATGAATTCATGTATATGTTTAAAATCTGAGATTAAACTGTCTAATAATTCTTGTTGAATTCGAATAAGATTTTGATTTTGTTGATCTTGAATTAAAGAGTATTCGAATTGGTGAAAGCGTATTGTAGCATTATTTAGGACTGTATAATGAGAGTCTTGGTTCTTAATTACCGAACTCCCATAAATGATGATAAGAAGAGTTGTAAAAGCAGCTATGCTAACAGCAGAAATAATTAATTTATAGGATAGACCTACATTGATTTTATTAGTTAAACGGGGTTGATTTTCCATAAAAGACACACGAAAAAAAAATGTTACAATAATCGAAGTTCAAGTGTTGAGCGCTATTATTGTTAATCAAAAATATTAGTATAACTAATTGCCTACAAGGTGTTTACGCAAATGTAACTGCATTCAATACTAACGATTTTATAGACTAGGTAAATTAAAATCGTTTAATAATCTTTGGGCAGGTAAACATCAAAAGTAGTTCCTTTGTCAACAACACTTTTAACTTCAATTTTTCCCCCCATTGTTTCTATTTGATTCTTAACCATAAAAAGCCCTAAACCTCGAGCATCTTCATTTTCGTGAAACGTTTTTAATAGGCCAAATAATTTTAATCCGTACTTTTCTAAATCAATGCCTAATCCGTTATCCTGAAAACTGATTTTAACAAACTCTTTTTCAGTTTGAGCTTTTATTAAAATTTTAGCCTTTCTTTTCGGACTTCTATACTTAATAGCATTAGTTAGCAAATTTAGAAAGATACTTTCGGCAAAATCCTGATGTACATATATATTCGTTTGTTTAGGAATTTGAAGTTCAATATCAACGTTTGCTTGCTCTTTCAAGAAATAAATACTGTTAATAACCTTTTCGGTTAAAGCCTGCACATTTATTGATTCATAACTAAGATCAGCATCTGAAAAAACGGAACTTGTTTCTGAAATATGTTTTACAAGACTCATCAAATTATCAGCCGCTTTTCTCAAATAGTTAAACATTTCATTGGTATGTAGATGTTTAAATTCTTCCATCAATAAGTATATAATACCAGTGATATTAGAACTGTGAGAGCGAAGATTATGCGAAATAATGTGTGCGTAATTCTGAAGTATATTATTCTGATTTTGAATTCGATGTATTAATTTTTGTTTTTCAACTTCAGCATTATGCAGTAAAGTAATGTCGCGACTTAAAACAATAATCTGATTATCGTTTAATTTCGTAAAGCGAGCCTCAAAATATGCTTCTGTCACACCAATAGGTAAGGAGTATTCAAATAATATAGGCTTCCCGGTTTTTATAACCTTTTTAATGTTATCCAAAATCTGCTTACTGAACTGTGCCGGAAAAATATCATTGACACTTTTATTGATAAAGAGTTCCGGCGGCATAAGAAGTTTAGATTCATTACCGGCAACCCAATCCACTAAGATGCCATCATTACTCATAATAAATACTAAATCAGGAATAGTACTTAGAATTGACTCAGTATATTTCTTTGAATCTATCAAGAGTTGTTCATTAGCTTTTCTTTGGCTGATATCCTGAAGGGTTCCAAATAGCCTTACACACTTTCCATTTTCAAAAACAGGTTCTCCAATTGATCTCACCCATTTCATTGGTCGGCTTGGAGTTTCTAATAAACGTAGCTCAATATCGTATTTTGCACCTGTACTAATACTGTTGTTAATACTTTGTTTTAGTAATTCTAAGTCTTCGCTACGGTATAACTCATCAATTTTACCAATCTCAATTTCAAGGTCTTGAGGTACTTCGAAAATTTCATATAACATTGAACTCCAAATGATTTTCCCTGTGTCAATATGGTATTCCCAATTTCCAAGTTTAGCTTGTATGGAAGCTCGCTCATAAGCATTTTTAACCTTTAGTAATTCAATCTCATTATTTTTTTGCTGATTAATATCTACTGAAATACCCAAGAGGTGTGAAACGCTGCCATCTTGATTTAGCAGAGGTTTTACATTTGCTTTATGCCAATGGAATTTTTCGTCGTTATACAACAATCTATATTCAACATCTTCAACCACTTCGTTATTCTTAAAGACATGGTTAATTGCTGAAAAACAAATTTCTAAATCGTCAGGGTGTACAAATTTATGAAAGGACCTTCCGAGCATTAATTTCTTGGTATTTTCATCATATCTGTTAACAGAACTTGAAATAAAGGTGAACTTTCCTTCATTATTCAAGTGAAAAATGATATCGTGTGTATTATGTACGATACTTTTTAATTTCTGCTCGTTTTCTTTGAGTAAAAGTTCTTTTGATTTTAATTCTGTTATATCAACAGTTACACCGGTTATGCCAATAACCTCATTTTTGTCATTTATTATGCCAGTCAAATTATTACGAAACCATTTTTCAGAACCTTCTTTGGTAATAAATTTTGTTTCAGTGATTTGACTACTTCCCGGTTGCTCTAAAACCTTGAAAAATTGTTTTTTTATTAATTCCTGATAATCGGGGTGTATAAATCGATATAAATCAGACTCAATAATTTCATTAGCAGTATAACCCGTAATGTATTCGACGGAAGGCGAGAGGTATATAAAATTAAAGTCAGTATTCATCATGTAAATGATGTCTGAACTATTCTCAAATAAAATTCTTAATTCTTGTTCACGTCGTTTTAATATGGACTCGTTTAATTTTAAGAGTGAGATGTCGTAGCCAATGCAAAGTGTTTGTAAATAATCGCCCTTGTTATCTGTAATTCCAAGAAACTCCCATAAAATTGAATAGTGTTTATTGTGGATGAATTTAGTGAGTTCAACTTGAATCTTCTTATTGGGAAATTGCTGACATTCTAATCCTGCTTGAATACATTTCTCAATATCCGATTCAACTATCCAGGTTAACGAAGATTTACCAATAATTTCTTCGAGTTTTAAATCGAAGTAAGACAAGTAATACTCATTTACATAGGTATAATTAGCTTGATTATCGATTGCAATCAAAAAAAAGGTCTGATTCTCTAATATTTTACTGGCAAAATTCAAATTGGCAGATGATGTTTTTTGAGACATTGTTTCAAGTTTGCCAATGAAATACAATGGTTTAGATTGATTAGAAATGATATTGCCATTACAGATGTAATCTACCGTTTCTCCTGTTTTCGTAAGTAAACCAAACTGCGTACTAATTTCATTTGATGAGTTTTTCAAAAGAGTTATAAGCTGCTGAAATTCATCTTTTTTAAATAGACTTTGATAGTTATTGTTTATTTCTAAGGATGAATTGTATCCCAAGTCATTCAAAATAGGAGGGTTAAATAAGCAGGTTTCTTCTCTATAGTTATAAATAAACAAACCTATTTTTGATTGTTCAATCAAATTATCAAGCACTAAACTATTTCCTAGAAACCCTTCAAACTCTTCGGTATCTAAAGTTTTCATCTTAAGTAATCAAATAAGCTAAATAGACACTAACATGTTTATAATAAACATATTAAGAAGTTAAATAAAGAGATGGGACGCAAAGGTTAATAAACTGTGCAAAAAAATTGCACAAAATGCAGCGGATATAAGTCTAAGTAAAATAAAAAGCTATCTCATAAATGATAGTTCATGTAGTACAACAACTTCTGTCGATTGGGTAAATCTATAATTATTGTTATAAAATTTTAATCTCAATAAAAACTAACGATTATAATATAGTGCTAATCTTTTCTTAACTGCAGATACTGCGGCCTGAATCGAATCTCAGAAATAACATTACCGGGTTCTGATTGTATTACCTGAATGGCAATGGATGCAATAACTTCTGGATTAAGAGCAGCATACGGATTATCACTTGGTTTAAAACTAAGAGTGTCATAAAAGTGGGTTGCTGTGATATCGGGAATAAGCGTACACACTTTTAGATCTTGTTTGCGGTAGTCTTCAAATAATCCGTTCATAAAATGGTATAAACCTGCTTTTGCCGCAGCATATGGACCACCCCAGCGACTTGTTGTTGTTCCGGCGTGTGAACCTAAAGCAATAATATTCCCTTTACTTGCAATCAAATCATGAATAAAATGTCTGGTTAACATCATCGGAATAGTGAGATGTATTTTTGTCAAGCGTTCAATATCCTCAATGCTGATATGTTCGATAGCTTTAAACAATCCAAAACCAGCACTGTGAATTAAAACATCAAGATGCTTACCCGTATCTCGGCGAACCTGTGTAACCCATTGATTCATAAATCCCTTATCCAACAAATCACCTTCTTCAAAGTGTAGATTCGTATGCGAGAATTCACAGTTTTCAGGATGTCTGCTAACCGAAAAAACCTTGAAATCCAGTTCTAATAACTTTTTTGTAATAGCTAATCCGATGCCGGAAGAAGCACCAGTAATAACGGCTGTTTTCATGCTTGGGAATATAGAAAAAAGAGTATTTTTGTTGACCATTTCAAAAGGTTTTTTCTAAGCAAATCTAAGCTTTGAATCATCTGCATAATCTTTAGTTTTATTTCTTTTATATGAAAAAGTGGCTATTCCTTTTCACTTGTTTAATCATTCATCAGACAAGTTATTCACAGAATTTTCAAACTCAATTTGAACGTGCATTTAATGCAAAAGACATTGAAAAAGCTGAACAGATTTTAATGGAGTGGGAAACTAATAATCCAAAAAATCCAGAGCTTTATACCTCTTATTTCAACTTTTATGCCTTGAAAGCCAGAGAGGAAACTTATTCAATAAATACATCTAGTCCCAATAAAGACGCGCTTTCATTATCTGATAGCTCCGGAAAAAATGTAGGCCATTTAACGAGTGAAATAAACTTCGATAGTGTGATTATGCAAAATGGAATTGAAAAGATTTCAAAAGGTATTGAATTGTTTCCCAATAGATTAGATATGAGATTTGGTAAAATTTATATGTATGGCGAGATGGGGAAATGGGACTTGTTTACTCAAGATATAATCCAAGTGTTAGACAAGAATCAGGAATTGAAAGGGAAATGGCTATGGAGTAATAATGCTCCATTTATGGCTAGTGAAGAAGAATTTTTGTCCTCAATTCAGGATTATCAAAACAAAATATATAACACCGAGAAAGATCAGCTTCTGCCTTATATGAGAACGATCGCATTAAAAGTTATCGAGTATCATCCCAAACACACTCCAAGTTACAGCAATGTTGGTCTAACGTATTATCTTGAAGGAAATCTAAAAGAGGCATTGGTTTACTTTCTAAATGCTGAAATGATTTCTCCGGATGATACTATTGTATTAATAAATATTGCTCAAACGTATATTCACGATAATAAATTAGAAAAAGCAAAATCCTATTTTGAAAAGGCGGCGAACGTAGGTGATGAGCAAATAAAAAAGTATGCCAATCAAATGATTCAGGTTATACAAACTCAAATAAATGCTAAAAAAGAATAGCTTACAATCTTATTCTTTAACAATTGATTGGTTTAATTTTTTTGAAACTAGTTCTAAATCGGCTGTTAAAACCGGAAATGTTACGTCTTTTGTAACTGTATTTTTTCCGGCACTTTTCGAATAACTTAATTTTTGATAGTAAAGTTTTACGCATGAGACAGAGTCGTTTAATTCTATCATTTCAAATGAGGTTATTCTGCCTTTGCTTTTTCTCCAGTTAATATGATGTGGCCCGAATAAAACTCCACTATCTTGAACAAAAACATATCTTTGCGCTTCTGTGGAAGCTTTTTTTAGCAAATTGATGTGAAGATATTTAACTAAAACCCCAACTATTCCAAGAACCAAACCTATTGTAGCTCCATCTGATAGAGAAACAGGAATGAAGTTTAACCATGAACTTAGCATACCCGCCAAAACAAACAGAATGATTAAACTCCAGTAATTCGCTTTATTCTCTTGAAGTAAATACCTCGTAAACGTATTCCAATCAGCCTGAGAAAACGTTTGTTTATATAGGTGATCCCCGTTCAATAAGGCTTTTCGTTCATTTGATTGCGTTACATACATCAACAATAAAATAAATCCCATTATTCCGGGTAAAAAGACTGCCAGCCATAGTATCCCAAAAGAAAAGTCAGACCATTTGGTATCTGATTCACTTAGTACAAACATACTTAAGCCAAGTAATGTTGTAACAAGGTTTAATTGGAAATAAAGGACGATATATGTTTTAAAAAAACTCCAATGACTCATGTTTTAATAAAAGGATTTTTGAGATTCAATGAAACAGGATGTTTTATACTATCTGTTTATTTCAAAACACAAATTTTCATACAAATTGAATCATTACTTCTCAACATATGCAAAGTTGAAGGGTGATACATTTTTGCTTGATTTTTGCATTACCTCTGTTAACTTAATGCAGTATATGGAGGTTCTATGCATCAACTCTTATTACAAACTTTGCAAACTATTGCACCTCTTCAAGAATCTGAAATAGATCAGATTAAAGCTTCATTTCACGTGTTGAAGCTCAAAAAAGGTGATTTATTTCTTAAGTCCGGCGAGGTGAGCCAGTGGGTTGGTTTTATTAATTCCGGTTTGGTGCGTTATTTTGTGATGAAAAACGGCGATGAATCTACCTTTGAGTTTACCAAAGAAGGTGAGTTTGTTTCAGATTATCAGAGTTTTTTACACCAAAAACCGAGTTTGCAGCACATTCAGGCCATAGAAGACACCGAATTGTTGGTGATAAACAGGGAAGATGTGTTGGCTGTTTTTACCCGTACACTTCATGGAAATCTATTGGGACGTGTAATTGTGGAACATCGTTTTGGAATAATGGTCGACCAATTGCTTGCTGTTTATATGCAAAATGAGGAAGAGCGTTATATGTCGTTCATTTCCAATTATTCGGATTTAGTTCAGCGAATTCCACAGTACATGATTGCATCTTATGTCGGTGTGAAACCTCAATCTTTAAGTCGTATTCGCCGACGTTTTGCCGGAAGAAGTTAACCTGGGTTCATCGACAAAAAGAAAATGGACTCGTAGATTGGTGATGAAATCATCATAAACCATAGAAATACTATGTTACACTTCTTTTCTACTTCAATTTTTGTTTTTGCATTGAGTTTGATTCCAATTGCCAAACAACAAGACTCTAATCAAACAAAAAACATTGAACAAGTATATATCGGAACTTGGGAAAGTAATTTGACTCAAGTTAAAGTCCGTTCAAAAACGGGTTGGTTTTCTTATGAGTTTACCAAAGACTCCATCTCCTTAGAACTGACTATTGAAGAACCAATGTTGGCAAAAGGAAAACTGGGTTTAGGAAGTTTTATGCAAGCTAACATCAAGAAAAACAAAGGAAATGATTCTGTAACAGGAATTCGATACATCTTTGAATGCGGGAATCCCGGAAAACTGTTCGATGCGGATTCTGAAACCGATAAAAAACTGGAATTGTGGATTAAACCCTTGGTGAAACAAGATACACTTGAAGCTGAATTACGTCTTGCAAGCAGTATGGATAAATTTCCGATGGCTCATTTTATTTTGGTGAAAAAAAACTAAGTTCACACATGCTCATACGTTTTGCTCACCAGTCAGACTTACATCAAATAGACGCCATTTACAATCAGGCAATTCTTGCCGGTGAGCTAACCGCTGATTTAAAACCTTGGTCACCGGAAAAACGCTTGCTCTGGTTTGGGGAACATCCTTCCGAAACACATCCGATTTTCGTTGCTTTGGAGGATGATTCCATTGCCGGATTTTTATCCGTAAGTCCATATCGAAAAGGACGTGAAGCTCTCAGCAAAACAGTTGAAATCAGTTATTATGTGGATTCAACCCATCGTAGTAAAGGTATCGCATCGAAACTCTTAGAAGAAGCCGAAACTTTCTGTAAGGCAAAGGCTTACAAAAATATCTTTGCCATTATACTTGAGAGCAATTCGCCCAGTATTCAACTTTTAAAAAAGTTTGGTTATCAGCAATGGGGGCATTTACCCAATGTGGCTGAATTCAAGGGAAAAGAAGTCGGTCAAGTCTATTTTGGGAAACGAATCCTTTAACAATTCAAGCTTAAAATCACTATTATCTATCGGACAATAACATAGGTGTTCGTATGAAATATGGTTTATCTCTTTTTATCAGTTTGATTCTCGTTTCTCCGGCTTTTTCGCAATTAATCGTTCCTAAAATATTCGGGAATCATATGGTTTTACAACGTGATGCTCAGGTTGAGGTCTGGGGGAAAGCATCTCCAAAAGAAAAAATAACCGTTCAGATTCATAAACAAAAAATTAGCACAAAAGCTGATAAAAACGGGAATTGGACTGTTTCTTTGAAACCTGAATTGCAAGGCGGACCGTTTACATTAGACATCAAAGGAAAAAAAGAATCGTTGCATTTTGAGGATGTGTATTTCGGTGATGTTTGGCTGGCAAGTGGTCAATCGAATATGGAGTGGTCGGTTAATTTGTCGATGAACGCTAAAGAAGAAATCAAAAACGCAGACTTTCCGCTGATTCGTCATATTAAAGTAGAACATGTTATTTCTTCCATCCCTTTAGATGATATTCAGACAAATGGCTGGAATACAGCGGATTCCGGCTCTGTGGGACAGTTTTCTGCGGTTGCTTACTTTTTTGCGCGAGAAATTCATCAAAAAACAGGAGTGCCGATTGGAATTATTAACTCCAACTGGGGCGGAACCAATATCGAAACTTGGATTAGCAGAGAGGGTTTTGAGTCAACCGATACATTCAAAGAAATGATTAAGTCCATGCCTAAGGTTGATTTGGATTCCTTGGGCAAAATTAGAGTTTCCAAAACAGCAAAGCGTATAGAAGCCTTGCAGGGAAGTCCCTTAGCTCCGTTAAACGGTTTTGAGATTTCGAAATCCAACCAACAGGATTGGCCGGAAGTATTTATGCCGCAATTGTGGGAAGAACAATCTATCGGAGATTTAGACGGGATTGTTTGGTTACAAACACAATTTGAGCTCAATCAAATACCGAGCGATTCAGTAATCTTGCATTTAGGTATGATTGATGATGACGACAGCACCTTTGTAAACGGACATTTTGTAGGCGCTACCATTGGCTGGAATAAAACACGAACCTATGCAATTCCCGATTCCATCTTGAAAACGGGAATGAATCAACTCACGATAAAAGTGGCAGATTCTCAAGGCGGAGGAGGTTTGTACAGCCCTAAAGAAGAAGTAGGAATAGAGATTGGAAACCAATGGTTGAGTCTGGCAGGAAACTGGAAATTTCATGTGAGTGATGTCATTTTAAGAAACAGCGTAAATGCTTTTCCGTCATTGGCTTACAATGGAATGATTGCACCGATTATACCTTTCCAGACAACCGGAATAATATGGTATCAGGGAGAATCCAATGCATCACGAGCGTATGAATATCGTGAATCGTTTCCTTTGTTGATTTCTGATTGGAGAACTCGCTGGAATAAACCGGAATGGCCGTTTTATTTTGTACAGTTGGCTACATTCGAAACGGTAGGCAATAGTACTTCGGGTAGTGCTTGGGCGGAATTACGTGAGGCTCAAACCATGACTTTATCAGTTCCGAACACAGGAATGGTGGTTACTACTGATGTCGGAAATCCGAAAGATATTCACCCTACAAATAAACAAACCGTTGGGAAACGATTAGCTGCACAAGCTTTACATGATGTATATCAGCAAAAACAAGTGCATACAGGACCAATGTATTCAGGCATGGAAATTCAGGGAAATACGATTGTAGTATCTTTTAATGATGTCGGTTCAGGATTAATGACGCCCAATAAATACGGTTATGTAATGGGTTTCGAAATTGCCGGAGAAGACGGAGTGTTCAAATTCGCTAAAGCCTATATTAAAGGCGATAAAGTGATAGTGTATCATCCGGAAATAGAACATCCAAAGGTTGTTCATTTTGGCTGGTCAGGTAATGCAGAGGATTGCAATTTGTATAATATGGAAGGATTTCCCGCCGTTCCGTTCCGAACAAATGAAGTAAAAACGGTTACAAAAGATGCTAAGTATCAGATGGGTTGGTAATTTTTGTCTTACCCTTGCAATTCTGCGCGTGGGAAGCACAGACCAAGTATAGATTTGCTTCAATACACATGTATTCAAGTGATACTCAGATTGTGTTTTGCGCTACAAGTATGTAGTTGAATCAAAAAATGAAATCCAGTTTCTTTGCCATCACTTCATCTGAAAAATAACTCTTCACCAAATCGTACATCGCAGAAACTGTTTCATCATGATAAGACAAAGCACCGTCTTTAATCACGTAGGAATCAAAAAGGAGAGATGTATCTTTTCGTTGCTGTTTCATTCGTTTTAAGAAAGCGTGATTCATGCGAAACGTACCGACTGAAATATCTTTTACTTTCTGTAAATCAATGGAATGAGAAAGATGTAGTAAAAATTCCTGATATACGGATTCCCAGTTTGGAACGCGCAACATCGGATCAATACACAATCGAATCGGCCAACCGGCGTCCATTGCTGTTTGAATGGCCTTAAGCCTTGCTTGCAAGGAGGCGGTTTTCTTTTCGTGTAAATCGATAACAGATTGTGGCGAAAGTGACCATGCTAAAACGGTTCGTGAATTGGGTTTTAAACCTTTTATAGCAGATATATTCGCCGATTTTGTACGCAACTCGATACTTAAACGAGGTTCTTGTTCTGTAAATTCAATCCACGGGCGCGCAAAGCCGAATAAGCCTTCAAAGGCCAATAAATCGGTATCGTAAGAGAGGGCCAGATACATGTTTTCCTGAGTTTTATCCAACTCCTCAACTAAAGCCTTTCTAAAATCGTCCTGATTCACAAAAACAACGACATGCGCAGAGGGAAATAAACCTTGCAGATAACAATAATCGCAGTCGTAAATGCAGTTGAGCATCACCGCATTATAATAAAAAGCTCCGCTTCCAAAACTAGGTGTATAACCGCTCCCGGCGTACAGAAATGTATCTTTTCGTTCTGCTAAAATGAGCGCTTGATGTTCTTTTTGAAACCGCCAATCTTGTCCTGAACGGTTAAATACATCTTTGTAATGCTCTATGATGATACGCTCAGAATTCGGAAAGCGATCCAAAATCTGTTTGGTTTGATGGTGTTCTAAAACGGATTCTTCTATGTAGATTCGAGAAAACATGGCCTAGTTTATTAAGCGTTTAGAAAGGTTTTCAATAATTACATCCCGTTCAGATGGTTTACCGGAATACGTTGAAAAATCGGGTTCTGGTAAACCTGACGTAGTTTTTCTGAGTAAATAAAACCGTGCAAAATTGTGAAGAGAACGTCGTTGAGTTAATGTGATGGGTATGTTTTGCTCTAATAAAACAAGCCAGTTTTCAATTTCTGTATCATGAGGATTACAAGTATTCCCCCAATTTTTTTGATTCAAAAAAGCATCAATTTCATTCAATTGAGAAGAAATTAACTCACTAATAAACTCTTTACCCAACCAAATTCCTTCCAGTTTATCAGAAACAATCTTTAAACACTCGATTTGATTTACGTCTAAAAACAAACTCGCCGCTGTAAATAAACCGGCAGATTCCATATCAACAAGAGAAAATCGTTCGGACAATTGTTGGGCATCTGTGAGCGGTTCATCAACACATAAAATCCCCGTTTGTTGAAATCCTTTAATGGGTTCAGCTTCCGGGTAAAAACAGGCTTTATTTGATGCTTGTTTGATTTGATTGATGCGAAACAGGGAACCGTTTTTGTGAATGGCACTCCCGGCAATTCCGATATTTAACACGCCCTTTATATCAAAATCTGGCTGACTCAAAACAGCCGAAGTAACTGCACTCGCTTTGGTTACACAGACTCCCGTTACAGCTAACAACAGCTCATTATTTCTATACAGCTGAATCCGTTTGAATCGTGCATCATGTTTCAATTTGAAATGGGTGAGAAGCGGTTGTGCTTCAGCTTGTAAGGCCGTAGTGATTAAAATCATGCCTCAAAAATAGAAATAAACTCTAATCGGTTCTGGGGAAATCGAAAAACCTCAACAGATGCAAGAAAAATAATCTACATACTAAAACAGTTTCTGATGGCTAAGCAAGGAAACGCACTACATAATAGTCTTTAAAACATCTTTGTAATCTAAATCCGGATGGCTAAAGTTAACATCGGAGATTTGTTTGAACTCGGTATCAACATACGATTTCAGTTTTGGGGGCAAGACTAAGTCGCTATTTCTTAGATGCAAGGCTCTTAATACCATAACCTTAAAAACTCTAATTACCCAATCAAAACGTTCGCCAAGTTCACGAGCATTATGTGCGGCATTAGCGCTCATACTTACAATATCTTGATTATCTGCATTCGTAGGTATGCTACTTAAACTGTGATTTACAGCTCGCGTACGCATATCAGCCGTTAATGATGTTAATAACAATTGTAATCCTTGCAGACCACTATTTAGCCCAACAGGAGCATCAGCAAGAAATGCAGGGAGTCCATTATTTAATTTGGCGTGTGTGATTCGGTTTACAATCCGTTCTAATAAAATGGAAATATGAGTTAATGCCTGTGCTAGTTGGTCGGCGGCTAAAGCTATATAGGTTCCCTGAAAGTTGGCTGCGTGTAAAATCAATTCCTCATCATGAAAAAATAAAGGGTTATCATCTACCGCATTCAATTCTGTGTTAAGTAATTGTTCTGCCTGAGATAATCGCTCAATAGCTGTTCCCATCCATAAAACAACGGAACGCGATGAATAGGGCGGTTGAGGTGTACCGTGTGATTCCTCCGGTTTTAACGGACTTAACCAATCACGCAGTTTTGCAGCAGTTGTGAGCGCTGACTCATGTGCTTTTACGGAATACACTAACTCTGATAGATGTTGGATGGAGTCGTTAAAAATAAAGTACTGCAATGCAATTAAAGGGAACACCTCGTCGTGCAAAATAGAAACGGTTTTCAAATAGGTTTCGACTGTTATTCCCAATGAATAACTCGTACCGTTTACAAGAGCCAAGCCTTCTTTTTCTTTAAGTTGATATACGGGCAAATCGCTGTAACTATTTAATTGCGAAGCTTTTGCAAGTTCATGTTCATTAATCCAAAAATCATCTTTGCCGACTAACATACGAGCCAATGAGGCTAACGGTACTAAGTCACCCGATGCACCCACAGAGCCAAATTGATAAAAAACCGGAGCGAAGCCAAGATTATATAATGAAATCATGTAGTTGATGAGTTCAAGACTTACGCCTGAACGGGCCTGACTCAAGGCATGAATTCGAATTAAGAAAATGAGTCTGGAAACAGAATAGGAAAGTTTGGGGCCTGTAGCGCCGCTTAATTGTTGGAGTAGATTTGTTTGATGCTGAAGGAGTTCTTCTTTTGGTATTGATTCGGATACAAGCGGGCCAAATCCTGTGTTAATGCCATAAATTGAGGCCTTATCTGTAAGTGATTTCTCAATAAATAACCTGTTTTGAATAATCTCATTCTTTTTCTTCGATGATAGTTTGATGGCAGGAATAGCATTAGAAAGTGAATGTAAGGATAGGCTATTGTCTAGTGAATACATGATATTTGGCGTGTAATTTTACGGTTCAAGACAATAAACAGGAGTAAATCGTTCCTTAAAACGAATTTGTTTTATTGTGATGCCATTGAAAAATTGAATGTAGGAAGTAGATACAAATCATAAATACGCCTAGCTAAACACATACTCATGAGATTCCCAGATTGCGGTTTTCACCGCAATGACTTGAAAAGTAGGTCTTGCCGTTGAAAAACAGTATCTAAGAAACAACAACCAAGTTTTTAATGGATACGTTTCATTTATATGTACTCAGGCTTGCACCGCATCAACGGAGAAATTGCATCAAACGCTGATAAATTACTGATTACGTTTCGAAATAATCTGTTGCAATAAAGCCGTATTTATAGTCACATCAGCTTTTTTATACTGTTCAGGTAAACAATACTTATGAGTTAGTGCGGATAAACTTGAGTTGGTGTCATTTATAAGTCGATCACCAAGAGCTTCTTCTTTAATAGGAATAATCTTTCTGGAAACAGGAGCTATCAACATATACAGGGAACCTTCTTTATAAGGGCCGGCAAAAACCTGATTTTTCTGAGGTTCATCCATTGGCAGGTAATGCTCGGGTTTACCTTCAGTCTCTGAAACTTTGGACGTTGTGGTTCTGTTTTCAAGCGTATAATCATCTTTAAATAAAGGGATTATACTCGTGAAATAACGTTCCTTTTGCCATAATTTAATTAGTTCAGCCACTTTCGATGAATCAGAAAACAAATAAGCATGGTACGTAGAAGAGACAGAATCAGGGTAACGCTGTTCTTTATAGGACTCATAAAAATCATGTGCGAGTTTTTGTTTATCTAATAACGGTGTCTGATATCGAAGATGAGCATAATACAGAGTTTCAAAACGTGCATCGTCTTGTTCTTTAACGACTTCCTGATTCTTCATATACCCATTTTTCTTGGCTAAATCTGTAATTAAGATGTTCTTCAACCAATAGGAAAGTGCCTGTTGAGGTTCATATTCAATCAACTCACTTGGAATGGTATGAACGGCTTGCAAAAATTGCTCAACCGGAAGCGACTTGCCGTTCAATACAGCTATTTCTGATGCAGCAGTATCTGTTTTTGCTATTCTGCCTGCTGCTTTTCGTAAAAGAACTTTATGAGCTTCAATCGGTTGTTTTTTTATCACTTGTTGAAAAGAAGTAATAACAGCTTGGAATAGGGCATCACGAATAACTACTTGTTGTTCGGCATATAACGAATCAATAAAGAACTGTGTCGATTCTTCCAACTTACGACGGAATACATCCAGTAATAGTTGTTCTCTGTTATTTTTATACTGCTCAACATGTACTCGTTCTGTTTCTAAAATGTCGGTTGCTTTGAATATATGCCAACCTTTTGTGGACTTTACAGGTTTAGAATAACTTCCTTTCTTCAGGTTAAACGCAGTGATTTCTGCACTTAAATCAATCATTCCGTATCGAACCCAACCTAATTTATAAGAGGTGTCAGAAGCGGCAGAACTGTACAGGCTCAGGGATTGTTTTGCCACTTTTTCAAAAGATGCGCCTTTTTGAAGCTCTTTATAATAAGCGTCAATCTGAGTTTGAGTAGGTGCAAAAATTTGTTCCAATCTCATTGCCGTGTATATGCGTTTAAATGCTTGTCTAATTTCATTTTCAACAGGTTGTTGAACTCTTTCATCCATAAAATGACGCATATACACTTGTCTTAGGGTGTTTTCTGTTTTTTGGATGATATCAGATTGAACTTCGAATAAGGTATCTAATCCCAATTCTTGAGCTTTTTGTGCTATGATTTTACGCTCTAATTCGTATTCGGCGAACTTTGCTCTTAATTCAGGAGTATCTTTTCGGCGTTCTTTTAACACATAATTGATATAAGACTGAGTAAACTTATCGGCTGTAAGGGAATATCCATTCCACGAAGCCACCGCCTCATTGTTTTTTTTCTTTTCAGAGCAACTAAATAGTATGGGGATTAGAACAAGAAGAAGTAATAAACGAAGTTTCATTTCAGGTTTTTTAAGATTCAGCCAAAAATAGAGATTTTGTTAGATTGATAGTTCTGAATTATTACTAAAAATAATTCGTGTACAATAACATGTATTTAAAAGTGAATTAAGCAGATACGATATCACAGATATTTGTAAAAGTGAAAATGCCACAAAATGTCATTTCCACAATCTGTGGATAACTCGTGATTTAGGTGTTTATTTGCATATATTAATTTTAGAACAAAGTCAATAACTATAAGTAGTGCAATAGTTTATATCCGTTTATAGCATGATTTGATTCATAAGTAATAAGTGCTTGATAATTAAAAAACTCATACCCGAAATTCGCATCACATTGTCAAGTAAAAAGTGCAAATGTTGATAAGTTCAACACTTTGTGGAAAACTTCTTTGAATTTAATTTGGAAGCTCATTTTTACCCTGCTAATTTATCATCCCGTTGGGCAGAGGATAGAAAGGATGTGTAACTATCCCGACTCTTTGGGGGCTGGCAATGCCGGCTGTTGGATAAAAAATAGTCTAGAAAAGCTTAATAGTAGGAGCCAATGAAATTTACAAGAAACTTTACCAAAGCAGAGTGGAAAACCCCGTACGATGGGCTCCGCTTCGAAACCCGTAAATCAGAAATCAAAAACCCTGACGGTTCTCGTGTATTCTTTTTAGATAACGTAATTATCCCTGATTCTTGGTCACAAGTTGCTACTGATATTATTGCACAAAAGTATTTCAGAAAAGCAGGCGTTCCTGCTAAACTCAAATCTGTATCAGAAAAAGGTGTACCAAAATGGTTGCAGGCAAAAGAAGCTGATACCAAAGCATTAGGTGAATTACCGGAAAAAGAACGATTCTCAGGTGAACATGATTCCCGCCAGGTATTTAGCCGTTTAGCAGGCAACTGGACGTATTGGGGATGGAAATACGGTTATTTTGATACAGAAGACGATGCAAAAATCTTCTATGATGAAATGTGTTATATGCTCGCTACACAAATGGCAGCACCAAACTCTCCGCAATGGTTTAATACAGGATTAAACTGGGCTTACGGCATTAACGGCCCGGCTCAAGGTCACTATTACGTTGACGGAAAAACAGGAGAGTTGAAGAAATCGGAGGATGCATACACACATCCTCAACCTCACGCTTGTTTTATTCAGGGTATTTCTGATGACCTCGTGAACGAAGGCGGTATCATGGATTTATGGGTTAGAGAAGCCCGCTTGTTCAAATATGGCTCCGGAACAGGTACAAACTTCTCCGACATTCGTGGTGCAGAAGAACCGTTAAGCGGCGGCGGACGTTCATCCGGTTTAATGAGTTTCTTAAAAATCGGTGATCGTGCAGCGGGTGCTATTAAATCCGGCGGTACAACTCGCCGCGCTGCTAAAATGGTTACCCTCGATTTAGACCACCCTGATATTGAAGAGTATATCAACTGGAAAGTTAAAGAAGAGCAAAAAGTTGCGGCTTTAGTGGCCGGCTCAAAAACCACTGAAAAACATCTCAAAAAAATCATTTCACTTTGCCACACTCCGGTAAACGTTGAAGGGCAGATGTTGAACGGTGCTGTATCTCGCGATCCGCTTAAAAACAAAGATTTAGCAAAAGCTATCCGCAAAGCTCGTGTTGAAAACGTTCCTGCTAACTACATTGAGCGTGTTATTCAATTGGCATCACAAGGTGTTAAAGACATCGAATTCGAAATTTATGATACCGACTGGAATTCCGAAGCATATGCAACGGTTAGCGGTCAGAATTCGAACAACTCAGTTCGTGTGCCCAATGCGTTTATGCAAGCTGTTAAAGAAAACGGCGATTGGAATCTCTACTGGCGTATCGAAAAGAAAAAAGCTGAGTTAGAAGGTCGCGCACCAAAGGCATCAAAAACATTAAAAGCACAAGAATTGTGGGATCAGATTGCGTATGCAGCTTGGGCTTCTGCCGATCCGGGAACTCAATATCACGATACCATCAACGAATGGCATACTTGTCCGGCTGACGGCCCGATTAAAGCTTCGAATCCGTGTTCTGAATACATGTTCTTAGACAACACCGCTTGTAACTTAGCTTCATTAAACCTTATTAAGTTTTATGATACCAAAGCGGCTCAGTTTAAAGTTGCTGATTACCAATATGCCACTCGTTTGTGGACAGTAGTACTCGAAATTTCTGTATTGATGGCACAGTTCCCGTCAAAAGAAATCGCTGAGTTGTCTTACAAATTCCGCACTCTCGGCCTTGGTTTTGCAAACATCGGTACTTTATTGATGGTGCAGGGTATTGCTTACGACTCTCCTGAGGCTCGTGCGATTACAGGTGCACTTACTTCTATCATGCACATGACATCCTATGCAACAAGTGCTGAAATGGCAAAAGAATTAGGCACGTTCCCGGGATTTGAGAAAAACCGTGACCACATGTTACGTGTTATTCGCAACCACAGAAGAGCAGCCTACAACGTTCCTAACGATCAATACGAAGGATTAACTGTAAAACCTGTTGGTATCGACCCAAATTACTGTCCAAGTTATCTCTTAGAAGCTGCACGCGCTGATTCTGACCGTGCTCTTGAAATGGGTGAGCAATACGGATATCGTAACGCTCAGGTAACGGTTATTGCACCGACAGGAACTATCGGACTTGTAATGGATTGTGATACAACCGGTATCGAACCTGATTTTGCATTGGTGAAATTCAAAAAATTAGCAGGTGGCGGTTACTTCAAAATCATCAACCAAAGTGTTCCACACGCTTTAAAGAGATTAGGTTATTCTGATAAAGAAGCTGATGCGATTGTGAAATACGCAAAAGGTTACGGTTCTTTGATTGGTGCTCCGGCTGTAACTCACGAACAATTACGTGAAAAAGGATTCACAAACAAAGAAATCGAAGCCTTAGAACAAGCCTTACCAACGGCATTTGATATCAAATTTGCGTTTAACCAATGGACATTAGGCGAAGATTTCTGCAAAAATGTTCTTGGAATTAAAGACGAGCAATTAGCTGACTACACCTTCGATATGCTTTCTTTCTTAGGTTTCAGTAAAACTGATGTGGAAAAAGCGAACGATTATGTTTGCGGAACCATGACGGTTGAAGGCGCTCCATACTTAAAAGAAGAGCATTTACCGGTATTTGATTGCGCGAATAAGTGCGGAAAAATCGGAACACGTTTTATCTCTCCTGAAGGTCATATTTTGATGATGGCAGCATCTCAGCCATTTATCTCAGGTGCGATTTCAAAAACGATTAACTTACCAAACGAAGCTACTATCGAAGACATTAAACATGCGTATATGTTGTCTTGGGAAGTAGGTACAAAAGCAAACGCTTTATATCGCGACGGTTCTAAATTATCTCAGCCTTTAAACACGATGGCTGATGTAATGGAAGAAATCATGCACGATGATGAAGAAGAACAAGTTCAGATTCAAAAAGCGCAAGACCATGTGGTTCAAACCGCTGAACGTATTATTCACAAATATGTAGCTCATCGTAAACGCCTTCCGAACAGAAGAGGCGGTTATACTCAGAAATCAAAAATTGGCGGACAAAGTGTCTATCTGAGAACAGGTGAGTACGAAAACGGTCAGATTGGTGAAATCTTTATTGATATGCACCGTGAAGGCGCTGCGTTCAGAAGCTTGATGAACTGTTTTGCGATTGCCATTTCTTTAGGTTTACAGCATGGCGTACCTCTCGAAGAGTTTGTTGATGCGTTTGTATTTACAAAATTTGAGCCATCGGGACCTGTGTTTGGTAATCCGCACATCAAAATGAGTACATCAATTATTGATTATGTATTCCGTGAGTTAGCCGTTACCTATTTGGGTCGCCACGATTTAGCTCATGTTGATGCGGATATGATTGAAACCAGAACCTTGCGTCCGGAGCCGGCTTGCGAAGTTGAAGGAGTTGAACATCAACACATGATTGAAAAAACTCATACTCCTGTTGCAACTGCTCCTGCTCCTGTAAAAGTAGCAGAAGAACACGTTCACGCAACAGCTACGGTAAGCGTCGGCAAAACTGAAACCGCTTATGAAAAAGCAAAACAACTCGGTTATACCGGCGATGTGTGCAGCGATTGCGGTAGCATGACGATGGTTCGTAACGGTACTTGTTTAAAATGTATCACTTGCGGCAGCACTAGCGGCTGTTCGTAAGCAGATAAGGATTGAATCTCGTATAGGTAAGCCCGTTGGAGAAATCCGGCGGGCTTTTTTTGATCTTATGATAAAAAACACACGTCATATCACTTCGTAGTACTGCGTATCACTTCGTAGCACCTGCGGTGTCTGCGAAAGCAGGTATCTGGGAATAGTTTATAAACGAATGCAGCAGAGCGTACTTTTTAATTAATCAAGAAACAAAAACACTCGTCATATCACTCCGTAGTACTACGTATCACTTCGTAGCACCTGCGGTGTCTGCGAAAGCAGGTATCTGGGAATAGTATACAAACGAATGCAGCAGAGCGTACTTTTTAATTAATCAAGAAACAAAAACACGTGTCATACCTGCGAAAGCAGGTATCTGGGAATGGTTTACAAACGAATACAGCAGAGCGTACTTTTAATCATTCAGGAAAAAAAATTATATTCATACAAAAAAATGTCCTACATCGATTTAGCCCGACACATGCTTCGAGACAACAAGAACTTAAAGGACAAAGTTCGTTTCAGACATTATTCTAAGGACATCATTACAGACGATACCAAACTCAATCCCGATAAAGGGCTCAACCGAAGGGTTCCCAAAGAACACAAATTCAGTATTAGAGCCGTTCGGTATAATCTTCGATTGCTCATCATTATAACACTATTTCTGTTGATTACAGCGCTCATAGTCTGGGTTGTTAATGGAAAAGTGTAAATCTAAAACATTGTGAATCAATTTAATCAAGTAGTTTCCTAAGAGTTTGAGTTTCCCGAATTTCGGATTATTGGTTGTAGCACAAAAATCAGATTCGTGATTTTCATGGCAAACACTTTACATCACTACGTATTACCATGGGTAACATGGCAAACTATATTGTCACATAATGAAAGGGAAATCAAAACAACTGTAACTATTCACTATCATGTAACCTCTTGCACACCTTATCGTTTAGCGCGATTCAAAAGAAATTCATAATCATTAAATGTTTACTTTACATAGGTTTTTAGGGTTATAATCTTACTGAATTACCGATTTTAGGAGTAAATCAATTTGTTAATACATGCTCGTTTCTAATTTGAACACTACTGAAGCCGCATCCATTGCAGTTCTGCCTTTCGTAAATATGAGTCCGGACCCGGAGAATGAATATTTCTCTGATGGAATGACCGAAGAAATTATTAATGCACTCACCACTATAAACGGTTTAAAAGTAATTGCCAGAACCTCAGCGTTTGCGTATAAAGGTCTGAATTATGATATCCGTAAGATTGGTTCAGATTTAGGAGTTCAGTCGGTTTTAGAAGGAAGTATCAGAAAATCGTCGAATCGGGTTCGAGTTACCGCACAGTTGATTAATGCAACGGACGGTACCCATTATTGGAGTCGTAATTTTGACAGAGAATTGATTGATATTTTTGAACTTCAGGATGAAATAAGTGTCTTAATTGCTGATCAGATTCGCGAAAATTTCGGGCATATCGAGTATGAAAATCATCTGGTTAAACAATCAACTTCTGATATTTCAGCCTATGAGTTGTTTTTAAAAGGGCGTTATCATCAATTAAAATGGAATCCTGATTCTTTTCACGAAGCCATACGTTATTATACAAAAGCAACCGAAGCTGATCCCAAATTTGCCCGTGCCTATTACGGAAATATGCAATGTTACGGCTTGCTTGCCATGTGGGGTTATATTGACCAACAAACCGGCATTGAACGATCAGTCGATAATTTCCGAATTGCGCAAGACTTAGATAAACAATTGCCGGAATATCACATGTCATTTGTAGGCCGTTATTTTTGGGGTGAATGGAATTACGAACTCGGTTATCAACATTTAAAATTAAACATCGAACAGTTTCCGAATTACACGGAAGCCTTACAAGCTTTAGCTGAATTGGCTCTGGCAAACGAAGCGTTTGAATTAGCAGAAGAATACATTACCAAAGCCTTACATATCGATCCCTTATCAGCGAATGATTGGTACACTTTAGCCCTTATAATGTATCACAAAGAAGATTACGTAAAATCACTGGAATGCAATCGAAAAGCCTTAGATATTAATCGGGAATTACTATTGGGAATTCATCTTAATGCATTGTGCTATTTGCAGTTACACGATGAGATTAAGTTTAAGGAATGTATTTCCGGTTTACCTGATGAAGAAAACATTCAACTACTGTATTCTGTATTTCATAAGGAAAAAGAAATTGAAACGGAAACGGTTAAAAACTGGACAGAAGCAGCCGAAGTCTATCAGCAATTAATTCCATATGAACTTTATATTTTGGCTAATTCTAAGCATGAAAACGAAGCCATTCAACTTTTAAACCACTACATAGCCCAACGTCGCGGACAATTGCTTTACTTTAAAACCGAACCGTTATTGAAACCGTTATGGAATCTGGTTTCGAAACATGATTTATATCCGTCTAATTGGACTCCTCCGGAAACCAGTGGTTTATTTTCGACTTCATCAAAAACCAAAGTATCAATCAGCGATGAAGAGTTGGAGCAAACATTTACACGTTTAGTAGCTTTCATGCAAGATAACTCACCTTATTTGGATGCTTCGTTGAGTTTAGTTTCATTAGCAAATCAGCTTGATATCCATCCGAACCGACTTTCTTATATCATAAACGAACGTGCTGAGGCAAATTTTAACGAATTTGTGAATCGTTATCGTTTAGAAGTATTCAAAGAGAGAGCATTGCAGCCTGAGTTTGCCCATTTGTCAATTATGGGATTAGCGCTTGAAAGTGGTTTTAATTCGAAATCTTCTTTTAATGATTTCTTTCGCAAACAAACCGGACTCACCCCAAGAGAGTGGATAAAAGCCGCAAAACAAAGATAAGGTTCGAATTTTCATAAAGAAGTCCGGAATTCACTATTACGGACGTTCGTAAGAGGGCAGTTGCTGAACTTAGGTCCGAACGAATAATTCATCCCAAACCTTGAGGGATTTGAAGTGAGAATTTGGGTTTCTATCCCAAACCTGGACATCGTTTTGGGGTCCAAGTCTTACTTTATTATCCTTGTTTTGTGTGTGAAATAGGAGTTCATCAAAATCAACCTAAAAAACACAATTTATAACACCTTTTTTATGAAAACTTCTATTGCATTCATCGTTATCATGAGCCTGTTCAGCTTACAAGTAAATGCTCAAACATCTGAAATTGATTCATTAAAACAAGAGATTCAAACCTTAAAAACACAGTTAGCGCCCATTAACAGTTTATCAAATTCTGATTTAAGAGATTGGGGCAGAGGCTGGTACACATTAGGAACGAGTGGAGCTACTTATCAATTCGGTTTAGAATTGGGATATATGTGGAAAGCGTATGATGATAAAGACCAGCCTGAATCAGATAATATAATCGGTAAAAACAATGCCTATCGTTATGGTATTTCTTTTGGAGCTGATTATTTTCTGAATGAAAACGTCTGGAAAAACGGTTCTTTAATCGATTCAGACGGCTATATGTTCTATTCTAAATTGAATGCGGCTTCACCTTTGTACTTAAACATACTTTCCTTTGCCGGACATCTAAAGTTTGCTTATGCTAAAGCATTTACCAATAACAAACACGGATTCGACGATGCCCGTTTTGTATTTGGTTACGGATTTGATGTAGAATTCCGTACATCACAAAAAGAACAAATTACCATAGGTTTCACAGATGCCAGCGACTCCTTTTTCAGCAACAGAAAAGACACCATTTTCCCGCAAAAAGTTAGATTCGTATTTGGTTTCAAACGATTCTTTTAAACATTAATCTGATGGATTCATGAAAAAAGCATTTACACTATTTATGTGTGCATTTAGTCTCACAAGTGTTTTAAAAGGCCAAACACAAAGTGTAAAAGTGGGTGATGAGCTTCGGCGATTCACCCTTTTTGCTCCTAAGTCTATTTCAAAAGAAAAGCCTAGTTCATTAGTCATAAACTTTCATGGTACGGGCATGACCGCGTTAGAGCATATGTTTTATACTGAAATGAATAAAACGGCTTCCAAAAATTCGTTCATTATCGTTTATCCGCAGGGGAAAAATAATGATTGGAATGTCGGTCTTGGGCAAGAATATTACGAAGGAACGGATGTCGCATTCATAGATTCGTTAGTAAAAAAGATCAAAAAAGAATACACAATTACACAAGTGTATGGTATTGGTTTTTCTAGAGGCGGTTTTTTTGTACAACGATTGGTTGCCGAATTCCCTGATTTATTTACTGCAGTTGCTAGTATTTCTGCACCGATTACAAATAAAGCTGCACAGCAGATGCCTAAGACAGTGAACGTAGGCTTTATGTTGGTTCAAGGAGACCAAGATAAAGCTGTTCTGCATACCGGAATACAAGGAGCTTATTATTCTGATGAAGCATGTATTCAGTTTTGGCTGGATAGAAACAATCTCGGTATGAATTACAAAGAAACTGTGTACGATAAAAAATACGATGGCACTAAAATCATACGAAAGTCATATGTAGGCTCACCAAAAATCGAATGGCTTGCTATTGAGAACGGCGGACATACTTGGCCCGGTTCTGATGATTTTAATGTCGGATTTAACCTAGGAAAAACCACCCATCAATTAAATTTTAATCAAACGGTTTGGGATTTCTTTTCAAAGCAAAGGAGAACAAAATGAATGTTAATATGGATAAAAAATCGAAATCGCGCGTAATTCAGTTGTTGATTGCCTTAATCCTCATAATGGTTTTTCATGGGAGTATTTTATTTGGATTGATTCCTTTTGAATACACTTGGGGCGGACGACTAAAAAGTATCGAAGAAATGTACGTATTTGAGTCTGTCTCAATAGCTGTAAATCTCTATTTAGGTTTAATCTTATTGATTCGTGGAGCGTATGCAAAGCCAATTATTTCTTTGAAATTTGTTAAGGTGAGTCTTTGGATTTTTGCTGGTTTATTTTTGCTGAATACATTCGGCAATGTGTTGGCTGAAACCTGGCAAGAACAACTTTTTGCAGGCGTAACTTTGTGGATGTCGTTTTTAACGTGGAGATTGGCAGCTAAGCAAGACTGAATTAAAACTCTAAGAATAGGGGGTTAGTGTTATGTGTGATACTGTGCAAAACGGTATCTAGTAAGGTAATTTGGCTACCAAGTTAAAAAATACGCTTAGCTAAATATGTGTTTTAAGAGCTGCCTAGATTACTGCTTTCGCAGTAATGAAAAAAAATCCCGAATTAAAACGGCATCTTATGATTAACAATCAAGTTAAAAAATACGCTTCGCTAAATATGTGTTTTGAGAGCTGCCTAGATTACTGCTTTCGCAGTAATGAAAAAAAAATCCCGTTTTCCTACGGGATTTAAGAACAAAAGACAACTTTGCTAGATAAATGTCCGGCTATGCCCATATAACAGTTTTCACTTAGTAGAAATTTGTATTGCTACAAAGACCAGATATCAAAATGAAGGTTTTAAAAACTATTAAGACTTAAATTGGTTTTTTAAGCTGTTGTAATCAAGAAAATAAATCATTCGAACAGAAACCGTATTGTTTTGGTTTTCTCTGAATGTATCCTTCAAGTTTTGGAAATAATGTGCATTGTATGTTTGGTCAAATCTGTTAACGGCAAACTTCCAAACCAAACTTAAAAAACTACCTTGAGCAAACTGCCAAGTGTACACCATATCCACATTAATGAAATTCACAGTTCTGTCATATTCCTCGGGATTTGTATTTGTTGACCGTAAACTGCCGTTTGTGTTTAATAAATACAATTGCGAGTTTGATAAACTACTTACATAGTGTCGGGCAACCATTGTTAACCCCATACGATTCGTGAAATTATATTTACCTCGTAAGCTAGTCACGAAAGTTTGAACATCACGTTTAGCAAAAACAGGGTCAATTTCAGTATCTAGATTGGTAGTAAATCCGATACTGTTCCAACGTGGCAACCAAGAAAACCCTAAACTCATCGAAAGGCGTTCATTAGCTCTCCATGTTTGTGACATATCAAAATCTAAGGCAAAAGTATTGTAGAAGTCAGGGTAGTAGCGCATGTATAGTGAAGGAGAGTAGAACCAAGCCTTATTTGAATTACTTTCAAACCAAAACCCGATTAGACCACTATAACCTTTCTTGAAATAACGTCCTTCAACACGAGGCTCATAAAAATCATTAGAGACAAAATCGAAGTTTATATTTCCGCCGATATAATGCAGCTTCTTGTGTTGCGAATTCCAGTTAAAATTAAATCGGGAAAACTGATACATCGGATTACCTTCACCGATTGGTTTTAATAATCGGCTGTAATTCACATTAAAATTCAGATTTAATCGATTGTACCAACCTTTTGGTTTCGTTTCCTGTATGCCAACCCATGCGCCTTGAGTGAGATAATTATTATTGGTGAAATAGCCTAAATCGTTGTTTGAATATTTGGTATCTGCCAATTCCTGCCAGTAGTTAAATCGAACTCGTCCACCGGTTTTTCCTGCATAAAAAGAGTGATAATAACCTGTTTCATTTGAACTTGCCGGATCCCATTTTTGGCTTACAGAGGCTTGGCCGCCGCTTCCCCAAGTGTTTTTCTTGTTATTCACATCATAAATAAAAGCAGAAACATTTGAATCGTAGAAATCGCCGGTACGAGTTACATTTGTGTTTACAAAACTGATACTCGAATTGTTTTTAAGAGATTGATTCAATACAAAAACGTTATAGTTAATAAGGGGAGCTGTTTTGTAGTTACGTTTTTCTCCCGTTAAGGTGTCTTCTATAACAGCATAAGTTTCATCAGTGATGGCGTTCATCACACCGACACCCAAGCCCGAATGCGTTCTTCCGGAAATCTTAGATGCATTTAAAAGTTTGGTTTCCGAAGGATTAGAAACAACTTTTTCATTGGATTGAACATCATCCGAAGCTCCCCAATAATTGATTGGTGTGCCTCCGACTCTACGTGAATAAAACAACCCGCCTTGATTGAATAATTCCATCCCTTCGGTAAAAAAATCACGGTTTTCATCGAATCGAACTTCAAAAGGACTTAGGTTAAATACTTGAGGGTCACTTTGTACCTGACCAAAATCCGGGATTAGAGTAGCATCTAATGTAAATGCCTGATTAATTCCCCATTTTAAATCCATACCGCCGTTTATTGCTGTGGTTAAATCAGGAGTGGGGCCGGCAATAGGATAGTGGTTGGCATAGTAAGATAAATAAGGTGATAACTGGAGACGAACAGGTGGTTTGATGTCCGTTAATCCGGTTAGATAACCTTCTTGATTCATAAACCCGTTCACGTTTGGGTCGATTGGATTCCAAAAATACTGTTCTTCAGTCTTACGTCGTCGGCGAGTTACGTTTAAGCCCCAATCCTGAATATCTCTTTCAGCAAAACGAATGGATGCAAAAGGAATAAAGATTTCAAAACTCCAGTACGTATCGTCGATGTGAGTGGCACTTTTCCAAACGGAATTCCATGAAAAATCTTCTGAGTCACCATTCGGGTTTGGAGCTTGTTTGGCATCCCATTGTTCATTTAATGGAGTTATGAAATACTCAAAACCGTTCAGATTGTCTTTGTAGGTATCTAAAATCAAGCCGACAAAATCATTATTTCCAAAACCATCACGTCCTGCTAATTCCGCAGATATACGATCTCTTGATGGTTCGTAACAAATACCTCCGAAGTAAATACCTTGATCATCGTAGGTGATATAGGCAATGGTTTTTGCGTTTTCAGGTTCTTTGTTTCCGGGCTTTGGGCGCAATTCAACAAAATCCTCTAATAATGTAGCCTGATTCCATTCATGAGTAGTTACAATTCCGTCGATTGTAATCGGATGTACTCGTCTTTTAGACTGAACAGATTTAGTTTGCTTCGAATGGTCTGATTCTGGAATAGTTGAAGCAAAAATTTCAGAATTAAAGGTACACAATAATAATAGCACAGATAGAAAACGCATAAAAGAACCTCATTAAAACCGCTATTGCGCATCCGATTTCGTAAAAGATGAAAGAAAGTTGCGTAACAAAATGTCACAATGTGTTTTTATGAGTTTGAATGTTAATATGAGTCTTTGTCTTTCTTGCGATAGTTATTCCGATAGGTAATTCAGAAATTCTGCAATGGAAAACTTATTATCAGAAATACGAGCTTGCCGTACATGTGAAGCTCATCTTATACATGGTGTTAACCCGATACTTGCAGCTTCATCTGAAAGTAAGATTGCTGTAATTGGTCAAGCGCCCGGACGAATTGTTCATCAATCCGGTAAACCTTGGGATGATGCAAGTGGTAAACGATTACGCAATTGGTTAGGTGTCACAGAGCTTGAGTTTTATAATCCGGCTTTATTTGCTTTAATTCCTATGGGCTTTTGCTATCCGGGGGAAGGTAAATCAGGTGATTTGCCACCTAGAAAAGAATGTGCGCCGCAGTGGCATTCTGTGCTGTTTAAATCAATGCCCGCAATCAAAATGATACTGCTTATAGGGAATTATGCTCAGTCGTATTATCTCAATGAAGCGGGCAAAATGCCACTTACCGAAATTGTAAAATCATATACGTTGTTTGGTGATATGTACTTCCCATTACCGCATCCATCACCTAGAAATAACAGTTGGCTTAAAAAGAACGAGTGGTTTTCCTTGGAAGTCTTACCTGCATTAAAACTGTCCGTTAAAGAGTGTTTAAAGTAACTTGCATTAAGTTAACTGTTAAGAAATACACAAGATTATCAAAATATTATGTGTAAGTATTTATTTCCCTGAGTTCAGTATGCGAAATACATGTAGTACAATCGCTAATACTTTTATTAAGAGAACATTTCATTTGGGTAGTAGAATAAAAAAAGGCGCTCTAGCTAACCACTAGAACGCCTTACTCCCCTCGATGAACGAAGTAAACGAGACAGTACGATTGTTTACTTCTTTTTTCCCTTCAATTTTTTGTAGGCATAAGCGCCAGAAGCAGCTGCTAAAATTCCTAAGCCACCGTCAATCGGAGCTTGACTTGGTGCTTGTGGCATTCCCGGAGGTTGTGCCCAAACAATATCACCTGCTAAAATTACTACTAGTGCAATCACACAAAAGGTGATAGCAGATATCGTGTATGTTGAGAGTTTCGTTTTCATATCAGTCATATTTTGAAAGTATATCGTTGATTTTAAAACACCGGCCCGGCGCCGAAACACCGAGCCAATGTAACACGACATCTATTATTTGATTAATGTCATTTGTTTTGTTATCACCTTGCTACCAGCAGATAAGCGGTAGAAGTACACACCTGAAGCTAGATTTTGTGCATTAAAGGTAACATTGTATCTACCTGCTGATTTAGTTTCATTCATCAGTATGGAGATTCTACGTCCTAAGATATCGTACACTTCTAAGCGAACATGAGTTTGCTGTGGAACTCCGAAACGAATGGTTGTTGATGGGTTAAATGGGTTAGGGAAACTTTGATTTAACTCAACTTCGGTTGGGAGTTGTTCGCCTTTTTCAACTGATGTTGCAATTGGGTTTACTTTAAGCATTAATACAGGAGCATCTGTAGTTGATGCGATTGACAACCCGGCATTTGGACCTTTTTTACTAGATACAGATTGTTTAGCGACAACATTTGAACGGAATGTAATCTGGTTGTTATCCTTTAGTGTGTACATATTACCTGTTTCTACTTCAACTAATGTTGCTTCGAAACCTTCAGGTAATAAAGTCGGATCCCAAGTTAAATTGAATTCACCGGTCACCGTAGCATCTAAATAAATAGGATAACTGAAAGACTCTTCGGTTAGCGCAGGTAAGTTGTTAATCTTTACAGCCTGGTCACTTACTTTCATATACATATTTGCATAAGTGTTATTCAATGGCCATAAGTAATAAGCATCTTTTCCATCAATAGCATATTTACCGTTTTCAGAAAAGCTGAGTCCAAATTTAGAAGACAAACCAGATTCAACCTGATTTAAAGTAAACATGAATTTTGGAGTAGATTGCTTTTCATTCTGATTAGGACGTGCTTTCCATTCTTCTCCGCCGCCGCCGCCGCCGCTTCCGGCATCGATAATGGTTGTTCCATCGTAAGTATAATAATCACTAATAATGAAATCATCCTGGAAACCCGGTTCTAAAATTCTTAAGAACATGGATTGGTAAGGTGTTAACGTTCCCCAGTCTGACTCAACCCAAGCGTTAGTACTTGGATCCCAAACGTAAACGTATTCGTTAACAACAGCTTGCCATTCATCAAATTCGTCATAATAACTCATTTGATCATCCATTTCATAAAGAATGTCTCCGGCATCTACACCAAAACCGAATGGATTACCAACAAGTACCCAGCCTTCATTCCCGTTTAAAGTGCCGCTTTCGTCAACATCAACGTTTTTTAAGGTAATGGTTGCTTCTGTACCGAAAGTTGTGCCGCTGTAGTTAAATGTTTTTGGCCAACCACCATCAACTGGAGCTTGTTCATCCGTTGGATTGTCATCGGCAAACATATAGGCTAAAAGACCTTTTCCAGCTGCTAATGTTGTTGAATTCAAATCCGTTGTAATGGTTTCCCATTGAGCGGTTTCTTCATTAAACGTAAACAAATTGGCATCACCAGCAGGAGCGTCTGAATTTGCTGCTCCTTGAGTCCAAACTGAGTCTAAGAAAGTTCCCAATGGACTTTGAAATGGATTCGAAAGCATTTGCCATTCGTTCTCATCTGCCGTTCCTACGAACTCAGGGTTCATATCTATAACAGCGAAGTTTACAGTAATACTTGCATTACCTTTTGAAGCTGCAAAGGTAATTGTAATTTGGTCAATTCCGGCTTCATATGGCCAGTATTCTAATACATTTGTTGATGGGTTAAACGTATAACCATAAACATCTTCACCTTCTTGGTTACTTCCGCCGCTATAAATCCGATCACCGCTATTATCATAAGGTTCTAAGTATAACTCACCGGAAAAGTTATTATCGTTTACCGTTAATATTAAGGTTGAGTCTTCGTAACCTTCTGCAAAAGGGAAGATGGAGTTATCTAAAATTATTGGTTCACTCTCATTGGCATAATAGACATTAACATTTATGGTAGTGTCACTTACACCGCTCAATAGATAGAAAGGTTCTCCGCTTGTAACAACAAATTGGCTAAACGAAGTTATTCCGTTAAATACAACTTGACCCGATGTATTTTCTGCACTAATACCGGAAGCAGCTAAGGTCCAGCTACCTACAGAAGTAGAGCTTCTTTTATATAACTTAAGCAAACTAGGATCGGCTAACTCCTCAGCTGAAAATGCATCGGCACCAAGAGTTAGAGTAAGGTTGGCGCTAAAAGTGCCCGGATCTCCAAAAATGTCGATAATAAAATAACGATCGGCAACGGAGAAAGAGTAACCTGCCGGCATATTTGTCGGAACAGTTGCTACTTCCAATACTTGTACATCTACTGCACTGTCAAAGTCTTCTGCAAGTGTTAAGGTGACATTACCTAAGGCTGTCGAGCCTGTTGTTACTGCAGATGCTGAACTGATAGTGCCATTTCCAAACGGTACATCTGATTCAACATACTCATAGCCATTGATGTTCATAAACAAACTATTGATTTTGTCATATCTATTGATACCAAAACCAGCGTCTTCTTCACCAGTAACTGGCTGTGCAAACTGCCAGTAATGTTCTAGATTTGCCGGAAAACCAGTTGGAGGGACATACATGGTAGCACGGATATCAGCTGCTGATCGAGCAACACTCCAATAGCGTATTTCATCGATAGCACCTGTATAGTATTTATCCTCGTTCCAGTTTACACCAATGTACCATGGTGTATTGGTAACAGTTGCCGTAGTTATAGCGTCAGAATCTTCTAATTCTCCATTTACATAGAGTTTTAAATTGTCACCTGATGTACCAGTTAAAGCAATGTGATACCAAGCGTTTAAAGCAGCTGTTGTAGTTCCTTGGAGTTCTACACGTGTGCCGCCGCCGTTTTCATGCCCCGCATAAAATTTATTATCAGCACCTAAGCCCAATAAAATAGCTTCTTCACCATAAATAAGAAAAACTTGGTCAGTATTAATTACTGAAGGTTTAACCCAAAGTTCAATTGTAAATGGAGAATTAACGGTTGTCATACTGAAAGAACCGTAAGTTGAACCGTCAAATGATAAGGCGCGACCACCGGAAGTTTTGAAATCGTAACCCTCTTGAGAACTAGTAGTTACATTAGTTGATGCCGAAGCAGTAGATCTGTAATTAGTTGCTGAACCAACACCACTGTAATAGTACATGTCAAAATAATAAGTAGTACCAGTAGTTAATCCATCAACTGAAAAGTTTTTTATTGATGAATTTTGACCTAAGGCACCATTAAAAACAACATAACTTCCATCACTTAACGTTGCACCTGAACCATATGTTGAATTTCCTTCATAGAATGTACCATCAACAGGTGTTGCACTTATTGAGCTTCCTGCTTTTGCTACAATTAAAACATTGAAAGAAAAATTTGAGCCAACATTGAGTGACCCTTCAATAGATGTACCCCAATTATTGGAAAATGAATTAAACGAAGAGCTAAATTGGGGTTCAGAAAAACTATTGCTATTATAATAAAGATTGATAGAATTACTTCCATTTCTAACAGCTGCAACATCTAAATCGCCGTCACGGTCAACATCAGCTATTACTAAATCGGTTATGGATTGTGTATAAAATGATGTTTCATATGTAAATTCACCACTTCCATTATTAAACACCGTATAGAGGCGGCTTTGATTTGCATAAACCAAATCAATATCGCCATCACCATCCATATCTCCGGTTCTGAGTTTAGAACCGGGTGCACCAGCAAGTGGGTAACTTTCGCTAAGCGTAAAAGTCCCATCTTGGTCGTTTTCTAATACAGATACACTACCATCGGAGGAGTGACCCAACACGATATCTAGATAACTATCACCGGTAACATCTGCTGGTTCAATTCTTCCAATATTTTCATTTGCCAAATAGGTATCGACTGAATGATATCCACTAAAACCATTAGATAATAACACTAAAACTTCTTTAGAATAATTATAACCTGCATAATCTTGTACACCATCATTATTAAAGTCTCCAGTTATGATTTGTTGATCTGCATCTAGTAATATTGACCCGCTTGTCCCGCCAGTTGAGAATGTAGCACCCGGCCAGTCGTTAACTATATGGCCTACACCATCAATATCACTGTTTGATACAAGGACGTGATAGTACCCATCACGATCTACATCTGTTGCTATTAATGAGGTATTTGAGTAAGTATTCCAATCGGTTACTGTAATATTTCCAGCAGTAGCGAATGCACCTAGCCCATAGTTTGTATCTACTTTTACACTAGGAACGCCTGAACCACCGGGTTTTGTCAAGAATGCTACATCTATTTTGTAGTTAAGGTCGAAATCGGCCATAATTAACTTTGACAAATTAAAACCTGAAAATTGACCATATGAGTTTACAGGATAGTTATTTACATACGTTTCTTCCAATGCATCATAATAGGATAGATTTCTGTGAATCTCATAATAATCACCTGATCTGATAACTGCATAATCCAGTTTACCGTCGTTATTAACATCAGCGGCTTGTAATGCTACAGGGTAACTGCTACCGATAGTTGATACAGTTCCTGATGTAAAAGCCCCTACACCTGTTCCACTTGAAGCTACCGTAAATGATAACAATTGAGGGGAGGTGTAAACAAATTCACCATTCTTTTGTTTTTGCAAAATAGTAACATCAATTTTTTCTCCAGCATAAAAATTAGAATCAGGATTTACAGTTAAAATCCTAGATCCAGCGTTATAGCTTATTGCAACTGCGTAACGGCCTCTGAATGAACCATGTACAATTACATCATTTGGTTGAATAACTTGTAAAGCATCCATGTCAGTACTGAATGTAATATCAATATTTGCATTGGCTGCCACATTTACCGCATTTCGAGAAGGAGATAAACTCGTTATTGTCGGTTGCGCCCACCCGATTGAGGTAAGCCCACACAAAAGAGTAACTAACAGTAGTAGTTTTTTCATTGTCGTGTTTATTTGATTATGGTTTGTAAGTATGTATGTATGTCTGATAAACTGTCTTTTGATATAAATCCCATGGCGTTTACTTCACGAGCTTTTTTTCTGAATGAAAGGGAATCATAGCTGGTAACGATTACTACCTTGGCTTCGCTGTCTGAATCACAAATAATCTTTGTGGCTTCAAATCCATTCATTTTTGTTAATTCAATATCCATTAAAACAATACTTGGTTTGTGTACGGAGTATTGGTGAATAGCTTCTTCACCTGACATACATTCAATAAAATCAACGTCGTTCTTAACGTTTTTAGAAACGATCTGTCTTAATACTCGTCGCATGTCTATATGATCATCAACAATCATAATTCTCATCAACAAACCAACAATTAAAAATTTCTATTTATCTGGTCGTAATTTCTAAGTAAGAAGTCCAGATTTCAATAGGAAGGAGTACTCATTTTTATAGGTACTTGTACCCAGATCGGATATTTACTGAATAAGTTCAGCGTGCTCAATGGCAAACTTAAGAAGGGCATGGGCGCCGGTTAAACCCAATTTTCCGCAGATATTATTGCGGTGATTTTGTACCGTTTTTATACTAATGTTCAACTCATCAGCAATTTCCTGACTCGTTTTCATCATGGATAAAAGTTTGATTATGTTTTTTTCAGCTACAGTTAGGTTTTCAAGATTAATTGAAAGTTGCGAATCGTTCTGTGATTTTGAATTTCGTTTATTTAATAATTCTTCGATTGCCGGACTCACATACTGATTGCCCTGTATAACCGCCTCAAGACAGTGCATGATTTCAGTGACTGTATTTTCTTTAAGAACATAACCCTTTACTCCAAGATCCATAGCTTTGTTGAACATGGAATCATCTTTATACATAGTTAAGAAGATGATTTTTGTGTCGGTGTTTTTCTCTAGAGTTTTTAGAGCAACTTCATAACCGGTAATTACCGGCATCTCAACATCAAGAATAGCTACATCTGGTTTATTAAATTGTATCAGTTTTAAAGCATCAGCGCCGTTATCTGCTTCGAAAACGTGTTTTGTAACCTGTGTTTCAAGAGATAAACGTAAGCCTTGTCTTATTAGTGAATGGTCGTCAGCAATAACAATTTTTAAAGTGGGGTATAACATACTTATATCGGAATAGTAATTTTTAAAACGGTTCCTTCATTCGGTTTTGATTCTATACTTAAAATACCGCCTAAAGCATCTAATCGTTCCTGCATTCCTAAGAAACCTAAGCCGTCAGTTTTAAAATTCATTTTGTTAAAGCCTTTGCCATCATCCCAAATGGTTGCTTTAATCTCATTTTCTGTTTTGGATATCATAACCGAGGCTTCTGTTGCATCAGAATGTTTTTGAATATTTGTGGTTCCTTCTTGTATGACCCGATAGAAGTGGATTTCTTTATTTTTTGGGATTAGGTTATCAATATCCATTACGTGATAACTCCATTCAATAGATGATGACTGTTGTAATTGATCACATAAATAATTGAGTGCTTCTGTTAATCCAAACTTTTCTAAATGTACAGGCCGTAAACCGTGCGAAATATTCCGAACATCACTTATAGAACTTACAGCACTTTGAAGTATTTCATCTAGCTGCTTATTAATTTCATCTGAGTTGGATTCTTCCATTTGGGCAATTTCTGCACGATTTTTTATAATCATAATCTGCTGACCTAAGCCATCATGTAACTCAGCAGCTATTCGTCGGCGTTCTTGTTCTTGAGATTCAAACAAACGTTCGGTAAAGTTTCGCTGTAGTTCATTTTCGTGTACAAGTTTTGTTACTCTTCGGTAAAAGGTATAAGTCACTACGAAAATAAAGAGGGTTGATATGAGTGTGTAAAACCAAGTGGTATCCCAAAAAGGCGGAATCACAGAAAGATTAAATGAGGCATACTGTGTATTCCAAACACCGTCATTATTACTCGCTGTTACATTAAATACATAATTTCCGGGAGGTATTTTTGTATACAGGGCAGACCTGCGAGTACCTACATCAAACCATTTATCACTTAGCCCTTTTAATTGATATCTGAACTGAATTTTATTGGGTTCAGTGTAGTTTAAAGCCGTGTATTGGATTTCAATATAGGCATTATCATACGAAAGACTAATGGGTTTATTTAATGGTAAATCAGTTGTTCCCGATCTAAGCTTTTCTATGAACACTTTGGGAGGATTTTCACTAACGATTTTATTATTGGTATTTACCACCGCTACTCCGGCAATAGTCGGGAAGTAGATTTTTCCGTTATTATCTTTTATGATATTAGGGGTGAAGCCACCATTCGTTTCTGCTGAAATCATTCCGTCAGGAATTCCATATGAATAGGAATTTATTTTATCAATTTTGCCGTCACAAAAATAATGTAATTGAGTTTCGTTAACACGGAATATTCCTCTGTTTGTGCCCATCCAAAAGAAGCCAAAATCATCTTCTACAATATGAGAAACAATGTTGTCAAATAAGCCGTCTTCAATGGTTACTTGTACATAGGTTCCGTCTTTATTGATTCGGAATATCCCGTCACCATAGGTTGTAACCCAAATGTAGCCGTCATCTTCTAATATATCACGAACGTATGGCCGTGTCTTAGTCGTGTCTAATTTTGATTTTAATTCAATTTGAGTAATACTTTCACCATCCATCACATTTAAACCGGAAGAAGTCCCAAGCCATATTCTTCCGTCGTTTGTTTGTTTAATAACACGGGTATCATGGTAACTCATACCTTGCTCGGTAGAATAATGCGTAAAAGTTTTTCCGTCATATTTATAAACACCATTGTAACATCCGATCCAAATATTGCCTTGTTTATCTTCGGAAATCGTATAAATATCTTGTCCTGTAAAATCACTACTGATATCAAATCTAACCCCAGGCTTGGTTAAATCTTTTGTCATATATAATAATCGTGAGCCTATCCAGATTCGGTCTTTAGAATCTTGAAATACTGACCACACGCACAAATTGGGTAAGTAATCATTAATTGCTGAATGTACTGCTTGATGACCATCCCATTCATATAATCCACCACAATTTGTTGCAAACAAGAACCTGCCATCCTTTAATGTGGTTAAGGATAACATTTTATCGTTCCAAATACCTTTATTGGTACTTAATGTGGTTATGATGGATGGCCTTAAGCGATACAGCCCATTACTACTCGTTCCTATCCAATAATTGCCTTGACTGTCTTGCATCAAGTCTGTTATCTGTAAGTCTTTATTCGTAGATATTTCGGTGAATATGTTAAAAGAAGAGCCATTCCAACGACTAAGACCATTATAGCTAGCAACCCAGAGCTGATCTTGATTATCTGTATAAAATTCCCACGTATAACGAGAAGGCAATCCATCTTTAGTGCCAAACTTGTCTATTTGGTTGTTTTGATATCTAATTACGCCATCACCTGAACTTGCAATAAAAAGTGTTCCGGAGCCCTTTGGATATTCTATGACATCATCCAAATAATCTGTCAGCATATAACTTAGGTTTAAAGTTAATGCTACAGAATCACCCCAAGTACGTAAAATTCTCAAATCCTGATTAACCCAAAGTCCGTCTTTATTATTAATGGCTTTTTCTTTGGAAACACTATCCGTTAATACTTTAGCCGGATAAAATGTTGAGTCTTTATAATAAAATGCCGTTCCATTTAAGGTAATCCAAAGTCTGTTTCGGGAATCCTCAGCAATAAATGAAGGGGAGTAACTAACTCCATTTATTTTAAAATCAAACTCTTTGCATTCTCCGTCTTTAAATCGTAAAAACCCATTTTCAGAGGATAACCATATGTATCCACTCTTATCCTCATACATATCATTTATCCTATCCGAACGCATGCCTTTTGTATTGGTTCGGTCAAATGTTGTGAAAGAAACGCCATCAAAACGAACTAAACCTCCAAATGTAGCTAACCAAATATAGCCGTCTTTGGTTTGGATAATGTCGTTAATAGAACTTTGAGGAAGTCCATTAGCCATGTTCCAGTTGGTAATAACAAAATGTTGATTATCAGGACTAGAGTCTTGGGGTATGATTAAACTCGAATACCCAAATAAAATACCCAATGCAATAGCTAAGGCCATTAGAGACAATTAGTTTGTTTTTGTGATAATACTTAATTGACCAGAAAGTTTAAATGGAAAAGACGTTTACAAACTAAAGTTCCCGCCGATTTTCGTTCTATCGCAAAAAAAAAGCCTTCAAAAATGAAGGCTTTTAACTTACCGGTACCGGTGATCGGACTCGAACCGATACATCTTGCGATACACGATTTTGAGTCGTGCGCGTCTACCAATTCCGCCACACCGGCAAGTGGGCAGCAAATATACACTATTAAGGGAACCTATGTAAAGTGTTTTTTGTATAAAATCTCAATTAAAATTTTATAGTATAACTTGCAAAACGGCAAGTATTCGTTTAAAATCTGATTAACCCTAAATTAAAGGAAACAATATGAATCTATCTTATTTCAAGAAGCCTGTTTTAGCACTTGTAATCACATCTATGGGGCTCGTAGCTACAAATTGTTATGGACCGTTTCGTTTAACTAAGAAATTATATGACTGGAATGGAACAGTCGGAGATAAATATATTAATGCTATTCTCTTCGTTGCTTTAAACATTGTACCCGTTTACCAAATTGTTATTGCTGTAGATGCTATAGCTTTGAATTCGATTGAATTCTGGACAGGTTCCAACCCAATGGCTATGAAGGATGGCGAATCCGAATCAAAAATGCTAACTGAAAACGGTAAAACCTATCAGATTACTGCTAAGAAAAATACTTTTGAAATAGAAACTATTACAGGCGAAAACGCAGGCTCAAAAACTACACTGAACTTCAATCCTGAAACAACAACTTGGTCAATGTCAAATGGATCAACTTCAATAGACCTTGCGCGTTTAGTTACTAATGGAGACCAAGTAATGGTTGAAAAATACTTACCGACAGGTACAGAATTAGAAGTATTAGACTAATTTATTTTCGACAACTTTTTTCAATTTAGGCTGATATGTGTTCATATCAGCCTTTTTTATGCTGAAACTTTGGGTTCCGGTAAAAATCTCCAAACCAAAAAAGCCATGATGAGTATGGTTGTCCCACCAATAATTGAGTTCATTGCAAAACCGCCGTGTAGATAAATCGGTCCGGCAATAGCACCGCCAAGTCCAAACCCAACCTGACCAATACCTATCATTAAACTCATTAATGCTCCGCGTTGTTTTGAGTCGACTAATGCTGTTAATAATGCTTGAAACGGGCTTATTCTCATGGCAACCAAGACCATAATTAGAAAGAAAACCGGGTAGGCAATTGTGAATGTAGTAATTAATAAGGTCGATGAATAAATAATCGCTGAAAAGCCTAGACAGGATGTAATAATCATTCGTTTTCTGCCAACAGTATCAGATAATCTGCCAACAACTGGCCCCGTAATAACATTTGCGATTCCACCTACCAAAAACAGACTTGCAATTTGATTACCGCTTACGGAAAATGTTTTTTCTAGCCATGTCGGAAGAAAAACAATAAAAACAGAAACACTCAAAAACATAGTTAAATAGGAGAGTGAAGCCGCTGCTACAATGGGCTGCTTTACCATCTGTATGTATTTCTTGATTGCCGTAATAACAGTTAAATCATTTTTATCTAATTCAACATTTGGTTGAGGAACAAAACGTAAAATCAAGAAGAACGCTCCAATCATTCCGACAGAGAATATTAAAAACGGTGAGCGAAATCCGAACTCATTAGCAAGTACTGTTCCTAAGGGGATGCCGATAATTTGTCCCATGGCAATACCGCTCATAATCCACCCGTTTGCCCACCCTCTGCGTTCATAGGGAAAATAATCGCCAACATAGCTAACCGCAGCGCCACTTAGAATACCGCCGGCCATACCTGCTAATGAGCGAACTAATAAAAGAGACAAATAGTTAACCGCCAACCCATGACATGCTAGAGCTACGGCCATTCCACCGGCTCCATACAGTAAAATTTTTCGTCTGCCGATTTTATCTGAAATTGGTCCTGTAACTAAGGCCATGATACCAACTAATACCGCATATGCCGTAACTAGTGTACCTTGTAATGTTTCATTTATTCCTAATTGTTCACCAATTCTTGGCAGGATAGGAGAGATTATCATAATTTGGCTACTTGATGCAAATACCAAAAGCCAAAGAGCAAATAAGATGAAGCGGTCTTGTGTCGATTTTTCCATTAAAATTAATTAGTCACCTTTATGGCAATTAATGTGATATCGTCGTGCTGGTATTCAGTGCCTCGCCACTTTTCGGCTTCATTCAATAATAAATTGATGATTCCTTGCGGCGTAAGTTGTTTGTTTTTAGCAACTAGACTTTCAATTTTTTCCTGACCAAACATCTCGTGTCTTTCATTAAAAAGCTCAGTTAAGCCATCACTGACAAATAAAATTACATCGTTTTTTTGTAGTGGATGTTTTAAAATCTGATAAGGAAATTTTCTTACTGCACCCAAAGGCATTCCTTTAATTGTCAAGCGTTGAACCTGTTCTGAACCAGCTTTGAACACCATAGCAGGAGGCATTCCGGCAGCAGATAACGACAACTCATGCTGTTTAATACGTGCAATAGTTAAAGACATAAATATTTTTTTGAAGTTCATTTCTTTAATGACATTCGTCATTGAATGAAACAAGTCAACTATATCGTTATCTTTGTTGATAATAAAATTCCTGAATAATGCCTTTACTGTTGCAACCATTGTACCTGCACTTAAACCGTGTCCGGTTGCGTCTCCGATTGCAATAGAAATCGAGTCATTATCACAGGTAATAAAATCGTAAAAGTCGCCGCCAACCTCTGTAGCTGTACTCATATGAGCTGCAAATTCCAAATAGGGATGTTGAGGTAACTTCTTGGGTAACATCGATAACTGAAGATTACGAGCTTCCTCCAATTCTTGAGTTTTTCTGGCATTTTCGTCGGCAATGGCTTTAGATTGTAGCTCAGCTACCTTAGCTCGATATTCAGCTTCTTGAAAGAGTGATTTTTGTTTTTCAGATTCGATTCTAAGTTCTAATTCACGCTTTGCCTGTTTCAGGTTTTGATCACTCAGCATATTTATTCTTGCTAACCGATACTCGAGAATTTCATTGTTTTTGGCTAAGTCTCTGGCTTGAAATACAGACATACTCACCATTACCGGAATTACGGAAAAGTAGGAACTGAACGATAAGTTCAATTTCGATTCAATTAAACCAAATTCAATTACGCTATTGTAGATTATCATTAAAAGCGTAACAGCTACACCAACCGAAATGATCCAAGTTGATGAAGAGTTTTTGGCTTTTGAATTGTTAAAGAACAGTACTCGTATAATTTCGATATAAACTAAATAGGTAAAAAATGTAAAGATGAGAGAATTAGTGACTTGTGCCACAAACATATATGAAATATAAAGAAGTGCTAAGCCTAAAATAATCCAAAAAGGGTAACCGAGTTTTCTATTAAATAATGAATAACAGAGTTTTAAGAATAGGACATGAAATAATACAATGAAAAAGACCTCTACCTGGCGATACAAAACCAAATTATCTGAATTTATTGTAAATAATCTGTTTGATGCGAAGAATATGCTCAAACTCATTGCACCGACAGCCAAAGCATACCACAAATTCGTTCGTTCTTTGGGGTAAAATAGGAACATCAAAAAATGAAGAAGAAAAAAAGCGCCTGTAAATGTTATTAATATCGTTGAGTGTGTTCTTGTGCTTAATAAATTATTTCTGTCTTCGGCTAAAAGACGTTCAAATTCAGCAATAATTAAAGAAAAACCGCCGTAGTTAGAATTGTTGATATAGCTGTCAACTTTATGATTTGAAACTCTAATTGCAAGTTGATGAACTTTACCAATATGCAGAGGAGAGATGAAGAAATTTAGGTTTCTGATTAAACGCTCTTTTTCTTCAATCGAACTTACTTTCCCTAATTGTTTCCACAAACGCCCGTCAATATAAATTTCAGTTGCACCTCTTTGGTATAAGGTTAATGCAAGATTATAATCTGCTAAGGTTGAATCAATTAATATCTTTTTTCTGAACCAACCTATGCCTTGCCAACCCGCTTTCTTTATTGAATCTACATTCATCTCGCTGATGACAGACGAATATTCATCCCAATGTGAGTCATCATAATCTACACTTGCCCATTTTAAGGAATCGCCGGGTTGAAACTTCCATCCGTAACTAATTTGGATAGGATTGGGCTGCGAACGAACTAAATCTGTTAAATCTACAACATCAACAGCATTATTTTGTGCTGTACTGGTTGATTTAAAGCCCAACATTAAGCTCCAAACCAGTAGGATAAGAAGATGTTTACCAAGATTAACTGACATGAGCCCTAGTAAGTTTATTATCTGATAAAGTTACAAATGTTCAGTATTACAAACTTGGTTTAACATAATTTATCCATGGAACCTTTGTTATCATATAAACAGAGTGGTTAATTTATCTCTTTCACTGATTTTGTATTTTCTAGGATGTTAAAAAAATATTTTATCACAGGTACAGATACGGGTGTCGGGAAAACCCATATTTCTGCAGTGCTTACTTTGGGTTTAGGGGCAACATATTGGAAACCCGTTCAAAGTGGAAGTTTAGACGAAACGGATACAAAACTGGTTCAAAAATTAACAGGTTTACCGGATTCAAAGTTTTTAAATGAACGGTACAAATTACGTGAACCACGTTCTCCACATGAAGCCGCTGAAGCAGAAGGTATTCAAATTTCACAATCTGACTTCATCTTGCCTAAAATTGATGACCATTTAATTGTAGAGGGTGCAGGCGGAGTCTTTGTCCCTATTAATTGGCATTTTCAAATGATTGATTTAATGCAACTGTTTTCACTCCCGGTAATTATTGTAACTAAAACTCAGCTAGGGACACTAAATCATACACAATTAACAGTAAAAGCACTTCAAGCCAGAAATATCCCGATAGCCGGATTTATTATGACTGGTGAATATGATCATGAAAATGAAAAATCGCTAAATAAACTATTGGAGATTCCTTATATGGGATTTGTACCGTTTCGTGATAAATGGGATGAATCCTCTCTTAAAGAAGCATTTAATCAATTAAAAGGCATCGTTTAAATGAAAAATGATTTGCCAATTTGGTATCCTTTTACACCAATTAAACAGGCACCGTTACCTATAAAAATTGAAAAAGGTAAGGGAGCATTTCTATATGATACGAATGGTAAAGCCTATTTAGATGCGATTTCATCTTGGTGGGTAAATACTTGGGGGCATACCAATCCGGAAATAACTAGGGCAATAAAAGACCAACTTGATAAACTAGAACATGTGATTTTTGCAGGTTTTACACATGAACCTGCAGAAGTGCTTGCAACATCTTTATTAGATATTTCTGAGCATAAATTTTCAAAAGTTTTCTTTTCGGATAATGGTTCAACTGCTGTTGAAGTTGCGTTGAAAATGGCTGTTCAATGGCATTATAATCAAGGTAAGCCAAAGAATAAAATAATAGCATTTGAGGGCGCCTATCATGGTGATACATTTGGGGCAATGTCAGCAGGTGCAAGAGGCGGTTTTAATCAACCTTTTGAATCAATGTTTTTTGATGTTTTACCTATTCCTTATCCCGCCACTTGGGAAGATGATGATTCAAAATTGTTTAAAGAAAAATCATCTATAGATGCTTTAAAAAAGGTTATCGCTACCCATAAAAATGAAATAGCCTGTTTAATTATTGAGCCGTTAATACAGGGCGCTGGCGGCATGAAAATGTGTAGAACAGAATTTCTAAAAGAACTCGAAGTTGTTTGTAAAGAAAATCAGATTCTGGTTATTTATGATGAAGTGATGACCGGCTTCGGTAGGACAGGAGAACGTTTCGCACACATTAAAGCTTCTACAAATCCAGATTTTGTTTGTCTCTCGAAGGGTTTAACCGGTGGTTTTATGCCATTGTCAGTAACATTAACCACAGATAAAATATTCCAAGCCTATTATGATGATGATAAAATGAAAACCTTATATCACGGGCATTCATACACAGCAAATCCATTAAGTTGTGCCGCTGCAATTGAGTCTATTAATCAATTACGAATTCATCATAAAGAATTAATACGAATTCAGGCACTATTTAGTAGTTATTTACCACTCTTAAAAACCGTAAAAAGAATTAAAAACATAAGACTTTGCGGAACAGTCTTAGCCTTTGATATTCAAACAAATAACAAAGATGGCTATTTTAATGATGCGGGGAAACGTCTAACAGAACATTTGTTAAATAGGGGATTTATCATTCGTCCACTCGGAAATACTGTTTATTTCATGCCTCCGTATGTTACTTTATCAATAAATCTTAACGAAATGATGGAAGAAGTTTTGATATTCTTGCATAAATCTTGATTTTTGATGGAACATTGACCGTGCTATTAGGGTTTCGATAATTAATAATGTTGTGATAAACAAAAGGTGTTTATGCTTAAAAAAAGTTCACTAGCAACATCAGCTCTTGCTGTTTTGCTCATCGCTGGTTGTGAGACGCCCGGCAAACCTAATTTCGAAGTCGAACAAAGGTTCGAATTTCCATTGCTACAACCTAAACAATTTTATTTCTTAGGTGGTTCAGACGCTTTTATTGATACTACTGCAAATAAAACAGATACCTTGTTCGCTGTTGGTGATAACGACGTAGTATTCATTTCTTTTACTGATTCTGTTGAACTTGGAAACTTGGATGACGCCATACCAAGTATTGATATTGACCCCTCAACAGTCGAATCAGAAGTAGGTAGAATTGAAGTTGATGATTTTACGTCAACTTTCGGCTCAGCCATTGGTATTATTGAACAGTCAGCCGAGGGAATGGATCCAACATCCGCTGAAGTTGGAAACATAAAACCTGAATTTAGCGGAAATGGTAGTTCTTCATTTTTCGATATTACCGGTCAAAATGCTCCCAATGCTGCAGATCCTCTAGTTGGATCATCACAAACCATCACAATTGATTTATCTGCAGGCACATTTAATTCTGCAACTATAGTTTCCGGTGGTTTATTAATCGATTTCGCAAATAATTTAGGTTTTAACATAGCAAGCCTAACGGCACAGCTTGTAACCGATGCCGATGCAAATCCTGCTGATTTAGGTTCAGTTCTTCAGTTTACAAATATTTCCCACGGTACTGATGTTTCCGGTATTATTTCTTTTAATGAGGGTGATGTTCTTCAGACTGACTTACAAATCAGAATCGATTTAACATGGGATTTACAAAACTATCAAGTAAATGCTCTAAATAGTTTAGATGTTACTGCATCCGAAGAAAATTTAGTTGTAAGTGAAGCAAACGCTGAGGTTCCGGCCCAAGCATTAACTCCAACAACACCGGATATAGTAATAAGTGACCCGGGGTTTATATCTGCAACATTAGGTTCAAACAATCAATCTGTAAATCAGTTAGTTATTACTGTACAAAACGGTACTCAATTACCGCTTACAAACGCTGCATTTGATAATTTTCCGACCTTAACTTTAAAAAACTCAAATGGTGATGTTCTGGATGTAGCAAAAGAAATTCGTCCGGCTAATCCAATCGGTAACGCTTTAAATGCCGGTGAAACTGCTGAAGTTACATTTGATCTGGCGAATGAAGTTTTAACGAAAAACTTATCATTTGAATTAGATATGGGAACACTTGGCTCATCCGGTGGAACCATTTCTGTTGCAAATACTGATGCGATAAGTATCACAGCTACAACATCTGCTCTAGAGGTTTCAATTGCAAATGCGATTATTGATCCACAAACAGGAATTGAATTATCAGATGAATCTGCAATTGATGGTGATTTTGCTAGAGCCGAAGTTGCTGACGGAGCTTTAAACTTAATCTTTTCAAATACATTAAGTATTCCGATGACCATTGAGACCTTGGTTATTTCAAATAAAAATGCGTTTGTAACAAAAAACACAAGTAGATACATAGCCGCCGGAACTGAGATCGGAAGCTTGTCAAATATTGTAATCCCTTCAAATTCTACTAAAACGGAGAGTATCGATTTAGCAGGAGTTGCTATTGGAGATGAAATAGTATTTGTTGCAACGGCTAGTAGCGATGGAAGCAATGGTGTTACCACTTCTTTAGCAGAGTCAGATGAAATTACCATTGATGTTACCGGTAGTATGTCTGTGAATGAGGCAGAAGCAAAATTAAAACCTCAAGATTTTAGTTCAACTGATGTAATAACAATCGATAAAGAAAACTTTGAATTTGCAGATGCAAGTCACTATGTAAAACTCAAAAGTGGTGAATTAGTTATCGATAATTTGATAAATGGATTGGATGTTAATCTTGATACGTTAACTATTTCAGTTCCGGCTATAAAAGATTTAGACGGAAATCCTTTATTGATTGGTTTTTATGGTGAGACACAGCACGGAACGATTTATCCAAAAATTGCTCGTAAAGAAAATGGTACAAGAGCACCGGTTGTTGTTGATTTAACCGGCTACACCTTAGTCGCACCAAACAATGAGGTTGCTTATGATGTTTATGGTAAAACAGAAGACACCAATAACTCAACTGAACCATTTCGAGTTATTAAGTCGACTGATAAGGTTAGTGCTACGTTGAATATCAACAGTCTTGAAATTGAAGAAGCTTTCGGTAAAGTTGTTAAGAAAGAAATTCTTTTAGGTGATGATGATGCTTCAAACGGATTGGATATTTTAGACTTACGAAATGATAATGAAGCAGAAGTTATTGAAAATGATGGACTTGACGATATAAGTGAGAAGTTGGAAAATCTCCAATTAACAGGTGCAAGTCTTTCCATTCAGTATACTACAAACATTGGTGCACGAGCACAAGTTGTAATGGCAATTGCGGGCGAAGACAAAGACGGAAATCTTGTTTATTTACAAGGTAAAAATGATTTTGCTGTTGTTGATTCCGATCGCTCAGACTTATTATATGACGGCGGTGTATATCTCCCAAATGAAAATTTGGTGAAATTCTCATTTGGAACAAATGCAACTCAACCAGTAAACTCTTATGATGGTTCAATTACATTTAATTCAACTAACTCAAATGTTGATGAGTTCTTAAGCAAATTACCGGGGAAAATCAGAACATTAGGTTTTGCTGTTGTTAATCCTGATGATGCACCGTCAACGTTCATCGCAAATCCGATTGAATTTAAAACAGAATTAAGTATTGATATACCACTTTCGATTACAACAAGTGGTGATGGAATATCTGTAACCGAAGATATAGGTGAAGTAGATATCTTCGGAAATGTGCCCAGTGAAGACGATAAGCTAAATCTTACAGAGTTAAAAATGAAGTTCAATTATGACAATGGTTTACCACTTGGTATTAACCTTGCTTTCGAATTCTTTGATGAGAACTCTGACACCCTACAAATTGATTATCAACCCATATTAATTGAAGCCGCACCTATTGATGCTAATGGTTTTACGACTGGTGGAAATGAAGGAAGTGCTGAATTAATATTTAATAATGCAACGCAATTAAATCAAATTAAATCCATGCATTTAAAACTTCAAGTAGAAACTTCTCAGCGAGAAAATGTTCGAATACGAACCACCGACTATATATCTGTTGGAATCTCGGCATCATCCACAGGTAATTTTAAACAAAATTAGTCAAGAGAGGGAAGAAGGATGAATTCATTGAAAAAAATAAGTTCAATTGTTTCAATATTGATTTTAGGGTTAGTTTTTTATCAATCAACAGAAGCACAGACACGCTACCAATCTGCTAAAACGATGGCTTTTGGCGGAGGAGGAATAGCTTATCTTGGAGATTACGAAGCATTATTTACTAACCCGGCCAATATTTTTCACAGAAGAAAAAATACGTTTATGACGATTGGCGGTTTGGTTAATCTTAACCTGCAAGCGGGTGGCCCATTAGTAAACATCAATGCTTACAACAACTATTTTACAACGGGTAACAGAATTACTTTAAATCAATTAGATGACGAAGTGATTCCTACTTTTTTTGGTGATGATGATTATCGTTCTATTGGCGTAAATCTAGATGTTATTCCTTTAGGATTTAGTTATGGTAACGACTCATGGGCTATTGCAATGGCTACAAGAGCTCGTGTAATAACTGACTCTCAAGTAAATGGTGGGTTGATGGCATTAATGGGTGGTTTTAATGAACAATTGTTTGGAATGGGCAGAGATGTCAATTTCAGGCAAGATGCTGTAGGATTTGCGGAAGTGTCTGCAGGTTTTGCCATGCCGGTATTTAGTATGGAAATGGATAATGGATTACATCGATTAACTGTGGGTGTCGCTCCTAAGATGTTACTTGGAATTCACTATTCATCTATTAAATTCAATTCTACATTAAAGGTTATTGATGGAGTAGAGATTCGCCATAATATAGATTACAGTATTTCTACAGTTGGTGGTGCTGCTGAAGGAATCGAACGATTTATTAATGACAGAGCTGCCATTGATACCTTAAAATTTGTTGATTTATTTGATGGTGATTATTTAGATAACGCCTCTGATAATATCGCAAGTCCAACAAATGGAACAGGTTTCGGATTAGACCTTGGACTTACCTATGAATGGTATCCGTCATTTAATAAAGACATGAAATTAACAGGAGCATTTTCTATTACAGATATTGGTTCCATTGATTTTAAAACTAATGCCGGCACATATGCCGCTGCCGGAGAGTTTTTATACAGTGGTTTTAATTATAATTCCGATCGTATTAAAAATGAATTCAATAGGAAATTTGGCGATTATTTAGAATATGTAATTTCAGATTCATTGGCAGAAAACAGCTACGGTAATATCCAAAAAACGGGTAGTGGGTTTTCTTACAACCTTCCAACAATGATGAACTTTGGATTTATGCTGAACTGGAAAAGCTTAACTGTGATGACTGATTTTGGTAAGAATTTTTACACAGGTGGTTTAAGCAGTTCAAGTTTATATATGAGTACAGGTTTAGAATACCGAGTGTTTTCATTCTGGCCAATACGCTTAGGTACTCGATTTGGAGGTGCCTCAAGTGCTGCCTATTCTTTTGGTACGGGATTGGAATTCAAAAATTATGAGTTCACATTAGGCGCAATACTTACACCTAAAACCGAATCAGGATTAATGTTGGGCCTTGGCTTAAGTACATTCACTCTCAGATTCTAATACTTACTTGTTACGATTCATAAAAAAAGCCGGTTAAGCCGGCTTTTTTTATTTTAACTATTTGCAATCGATTAACAATGAATATGTTCTTCTTTGAACGCTTTCCTTGGTTGTAAACCTAACGTTTCAAAAAGCATTTTATCAGCATCGTATCCATTATTTGCAGTCGTTAGAAGTTTTTCACCGGCAAAAATTGAATTTGCGCCAGCCATGAAACATAAAGCTTGTTCTTCAATTGACATATAAATTCTTCCAGCAGAAAGTCGTACCATAGCTTTTGGCATCAGAATGCGAGCTGTTGCAATCATTCTAATCATCTCCCAAACAGAAACTCTTTTTTGATTTTCTAAGGGCGTCCCTTTAACCGCTACTAAAGCATTTACAGGAACACTTTCAGGATGGACGGCGAGAGTCGAAAGGGTATGAAGCATATCAACTCGGTCAGAATCAGACTCGCCTAGTCCAATGATTCCTCCGGAGCATACAGAAATATTAGATTTTGTTACATTCTCTATAGTTTGAAGACGCTCTTGATAGGTTCTGGTTGTGATAATATGCTCATAAAACTCTTCACCTGTATCTAAATTATGATTGTAAGCATACAAACCTGCATCTTTTAATTTCTGTGCTTGTTCTTCATTTAGCATTCCAAGTGTTACACAAACTTCCATGTCTAATTGATTAATACCTTTTACCATTTCAAGAACATGATCGAACTCTTTATTATCCTTTACATTTCTCCATGCTGCGCCCATACAAAAACGCGTACTGCCGTGGTCTTTGGCCTCTTGAGCGGCTTTTATAACCGAATCTACAGCCATCATTTTTTCTCTGTTTATATCAGTTTGATATCTGGCTGATTGCGGGCAATAGGCACAATCTTCAGAACAACCACCTGTTTTTATGGATAACAACGTACAAACTTGTACTTCACCTATTTCATGAAACTCCTTATGAACCACAGATGCTCTATGGATTAACTCCATTACAGGAGTATGATAAATATTCTCAATTTCCGCTTTTGACCAATCGTGACGTATTATGCTCATCTACTAAACAATTCGTTAACATTTGAAGGCTAAATATAATTAATAAATACAGAGTAGGAGTGCCATTGAAATCAAGAATTCAAATCTACTTTATTGTAAAAGTGTTACATTTGGGCATTATTAATATGAAAGTTTTAAGACAGTTTGCATGTTAGAAACACTTGTAGCCGGTAAATCAACCTTTAAATTACAGGTTCCTTATAAACTTATTCGTACCGGCGATGACTCTCCTAAGCCATTAATCGTTTATTTTCACGGGTATGGTCAAGATATTCAGGATTTAGAAAATGAAATGGCATCCTATTTAGAACTTGATGCTTATCATTTATTTATTCAAGGCCCATTCCCTTTAAAACTGAACCCAAAAGACGAAAAAAGAAAAGGTTTCAGTTACTATATCTATGACGAGCATGATGATAGTTCGTATTTACGTTCAATAGAATACACTGCTGAATTTATTCAGGAAGTAGTAGATCATATGCTTCCCATAATAAAAGCGACTCGGTTAACTCTAGTTGGTTACTCAATGGGTGCTTATTTAGCAGGGTATTGGGGATTTACACGATGGAAACACACAAATGACATCGTTATGCTTAATGGACGTATGAAAGCGGAGTTGTTTAAGTCTAAAATTGAAGAACAAGATGTTTTAAAGCACATCAATGTAGTTGCATTTCATGGCAAGAATGACTCAGTTGTAAATCCTGTTCATCAAAAAGAAATGATTGAGTATATTGCGGGCAATGGAATTAAAGCTTCATTTATTGAGGTTGATGGCGGACATAAATTGTCTAAAACAATTATAGAAAAGAGCTTAAATTGGTTACTAGAACTGGGTTACAGGAAGTATAAAAATTAGATTTGGCACGATTCTAATTTTTATTAATTTAATTCGAACCATGTAGATAAGAACGACATGAAAGTATTACTAATAGAAGATGATAAAACCTTACAACTCATGATGAAAACGGTTCTGGAAAAGAACAATTATGAAGTTGAAACATCTTTATTCGGGGAAGATGGATTAAAAAGAGCAACTGAATCTAATTACTCTTGTATTGTATTAGATATGGGCTTGCCTGATGTAGACGGAACGGAAGTCTTAAAATTATTACGTAATGAACAAAATCAAACGCCGGTTTTAATTGTTTCCGCAAGAGATGGAGTAGATAATAAAGTTAAAGGTTTACACTTAGGTGCAGATGATTATCTCACTAAACCATTTGATTTCAAAGAATTTTTAGCAAGAATTGATGCTTTAATAAGAAGAAGCCAAGGTTCAGGAGTTGTAAAGTCTGATGAAATTATGATTGGAGATATCTGGTTAAACTTAATCACCAGAGATGTTAAAGTGGCAAATAAGCCTGTAATCTTAACAAATAACGAATTCAAATTGCTGGTTTATATGATTCAAAATAAAAATCGAATTATTTCCAGAGATGAATTAAGTGAGAATGTTTGGGGTATTAATTTTGATACGCATACCAACTTCGTAAACGTCTATATATCCTATTTGCGTAAGAAACTTAAAGAATACAGTAAAAACGATTATATACAGACCGTAAGGGGAGAAGGATTTATGTTCTCCATGGAAGGGCTTTAATTTCCTTCCGGTAATCCTTTTGGTTTAAAAATATCATCACTTGTAATATCATTAAATTTTACGTCTGATATCTTCAGGATACTTAAGACATTGTTATCCATGTAGGTGGTAATCACTTTCGGCATCATAATTCCATTGTAGCTTTTATAACCGTCAAATAAGCTTTCTACTTTCACTAAATTAGTTGAAAGAGGAGAGTTTCCCTTCATTGTTCTGTAAGAAGATTCTTTAACAGATAAAAAGTTCTCTTTATCCAAATAAATCCGTTTGGTTGAGCCATCAGGAATTAACAATCTTAAGACATAAGTGTTTTTACCTTCAACTAAATCTTCGCCAGCATATTCAACTTCAATTCCTTTTAAAGCATAATCGACTAGAGGTCCATCAATTTCAGCTTCTTTTATAAGACGTTTTTTATCAATGGCATTCATTTCTTCAACTTTTGGAATTCCATTGTTTGGTGCATAAATCCACGCAGATTCTCCATCAAATGCCTGATTTAACGTACTATTATCAGCAATTAAGTCAATTCTAATTAATTGTGGACGTTTTATATAAACACTATAATTACCGTAAATGGTACCAACTGAAGCTTTGCCGGACATAGAAATGGATTCGATTTTTCTGATGTTTTCAAGCCCTCCACGAGCCTTTAAGTGTAAATTAATCAATGAATCAACCGAGATAGTTTGACCATAAGCAGGAGTAATAAATACTAATAGAATCCAAATAAATCGCATGTATGAAAGCCTTATTGATAAAGATTTAGTAACGTTTCTTGTCATGTTTAAGGTATAGAAACTTCGTATTTTCACGCAAATAATAAGAAAAATGCAAAGTATTCAGTCAGCTTCTTTAAAAAATCATACCACATTGCATTTAGATGTTCAGGCTAATCGTTTGTTTGAGATTCTATCTGTAACTGATTTGCTGGATTATTTTAAAACGCACATTTACAAAACCTCCAATTGGATGGTGTTGGGAGGTGGCAGTAATATTTTGTTTACTAAAAATTACGATGGCGATGTTTTATTAAATAAAATCAGTGGGCGTTCAATTATCCATGAAACAGATGAATTTATAACACTAAAAGTTGGAGCAGGAGAGAATTGGCATTCATTGGTTACGTGGACAGTTCAACAAAACTATTCCGGAATCGAAAATTTAGCTTTAATACCTGGAACATGTGGAGCTGCACCGATACAAAATATTGGTGCTTATGGAGTTGAGATTAAGGACATTTTAGAGTCCGTTGAGTATCTGAATCTTGAAACAATGTCAATTGAAAGTATTGAATCGGATGAATGTGAGTTTGGTTATCGCGACAGTGTTTTTAAAAATCGCCTCAAAAACAAGATTGTAATTACAGCAATAAGCATCAAACTAAAAAAGAAAAATCATCGGTTGAATACAGATTACGCCCCGGTAAAACAATGGCTACTTGAACATGATAAAGTTTCAATAGCACAAGTTTCTGATATTTATGATGCCATTGTTGAAATTCGTAGCTCTAAATTGCCAGATCCAAATGAGATTGGGAATGTTGGCTCTTTCTTTAAAAATCCTGTTATTGCACAATCGCATTTTGAAGAGTTATCAAAAGATTATGAGTCCATGCCAAGTTATAAAATGGATACAAATACTGTTAAAATTCCGGCAGGTTGGCTAATAGAAAAAGCAGGCTGGAAAGGGTATCGCAATGGCGATGCGGGTGTATATCCCAAACAAGCTTTAGTTTTGGTGAACTATGGAAATGCTTCACCAAGCGAAATAGTTGAACTTTCTCAACGTATCATTCAGTCAGTTTTTGATACATTTAAAATAACATTAGAACCAGAAGTAAATATCATCTAAAATGAAAGCTATAATCGTAGTATGTATAGGTTTAGTGTTTGGTCTAGGTAACCAAGTTAATGCTCAGCAGAAACCTCTTAAAATCGGAGCAGAAACGCTAATTCCATTTGAATATGTAGAAAATGGTGAGCAAACAGGGATTAATATTCAGCTAATTGATACCATTTTTAAGCGTTTAAATATTCCTTATGAGATTCATTTCGGCACAGAAAATGAGCGTTCTCTAGATCTTATTAAAGCCGGAAAACTGGATGCGATATTATCCATTTCTTATAAGCAAGACAGACTTGATTATTTATGGTATCCGGAAGGATTTGAAAATGAAGATAAGCCTCAAAATTTTATGTGGGCATCGGAATATGTGTTTTTCTCATTGAAAGACCGTGCAAGTCTTTATAAAAATTTATCATTAAAAGAAGTCAAAGAAAAAGGCTTAAAAGTTGGTGTGATTGATGGTGTCTCATATAGTCCTGAGTTTTGGAATGCTGGATTAACAGTAGTTAAAGGAAGTTCAGATGAAGATAACTATCATAAACTCATCAATGGAGAAATTGATTTATACATAACTGATAAAACTATTGGTCGCTTTACTATTAAATCGATGGGATATGAAGACAGAGTGAGCTACTTGCCACATCGAATTATATCAAAACCCTATACGATTGCTTTCAACAAAAAAAGTACATACCCAAATTTGCAATCCATCGAGAAACAGTTTTTTATTGAATTGGAACTGGCAAAGAAGAGTGGGTTGGCTAGAAAAATATTCTTGAAATATCTAAGAGATTAACATGAAAATTGCTTCAGTAGGTAAAATAAGCACAATTATACTAGTTGGTGTAATTGTGCTTATTTATTTATTTAAGACTGATGAACTCCATTTCACAGTAAAAGGAAGAATAGCCGGGTTTAGCTCAAATCCATATACCGTATTAATAGAACACGAGAAAATACCAGGTTATATGGATGCTATGACAATGCCGTTTCAAGTGCAGGATAGTTTAGAGTTATCAGAACTCGAGCAAGGGCAAACTATTCAATTTGAATATTATGTAAAGTTGAAGGAGCAGAAGTCATATATAAATTCAATTAAAGTTATTCCTGACTCACTTTTTAAATCTAATGAAGTTATAAGCTTAGATTTAGGCATTAATACCTCAGAAAGTTCCAATTATGTACAAGTTGGTGAAAAACTGCCTAATTATTCATTAATTGATCAGGATGGAAATACAATTTCAACAAATGAGTTTCTTGGCAAAAAACTAGTATTCACATTTATCTATACAAGTTGTCCGGTACCTGATTATTGTCCGTTAATGAGCTATAATTTTAATGAAGTACATAATGCAATAAGACAATCGAAAAAAGATGTGATGTTGCTATCGATTAGTTTTGATTTAAAGCGCGATAATCCCAAAGTTTTAAAAGAATATGGCAAAAAGTATGTTGGTGATTTCAACACATGGAAATTTGTAACCGGTACAAAAGAATCAATTGAAAATATTACATCAGATTTTTCGGTGTTAACACAATTAGACGGTAACCAAATTGTACACAACTTAAGAACGGTTTATGTTGATGAAAACGGAACGGTACAAAAGATCTGGCCGGATAATTACTGGACTGCGGATGATATTTTAAA
>SBGQ01000143.1 GCA_006226965.1 bacterium
ATTATCCCCATCTTCAACGAAGAAAAATACCTTTTCACAATTATTGAAGCGGTTAAAAAAAGTTGACTTGTCTAAATATAGGCTTACTAACGAAATTGTTCTTGTTAACGATTGCTCAACTGATTCGACTCCGGATTTATTAGCAAAATTAAGTTCCGACCCAATTATAAAAATCTTTCATCATGAGAAAAATCAAGGTAAAGGTGCGGCGCTTAGAACAGGTATAAAAAACGCAACTGGTGACATCATTGTAATTCAAGATGCGGATTTAGAGTATAATCCTGAAGAGTATCCTGAACTAATTGAGCCCATCATTCAGGGTAAAGCTGATGTTGTATTTGGTTCGCGCTTTCTTTCGGGAAAACCACACAGAGTACTTTATTTTTGGCATTATGTTGGAAATCAAGTTCTCACTTTACTCTCAAATATGTTTTCCAACTTAAATCTTACTGATATGGAAACCTGTTACAAGGTATTTAGAAAGGAGATTGTGGGCCAAATTACCATACAAGAAAACCGATTTGGGTTTGAGCCTGAAATAACTGCTAAAGTAGCTAAGCTTGCGAAAAAAGAACAATGCCGTATTTATGAAATCGGCATCTCGTATTCTGGGAGAACATATAGTGAGGGTAAAAAAATAAACTGGAAAGATGGCGTAAGTGCTATCCGATGTATTTTAAAATACAACTTGCAGTAAAACACGTTTTCTAATAACCTTGAATATACTGGTCGATGAAGGTGTAGTTAAACCTAACAAGCTAAATTAGTTTATCTGTTTATTGAAATTAGGGAGGGATTTTTAAATCAACATATACTTATTCACTTAAACTCTGGAAAAGTTCATAAAGCTACCTAATATTAAATAACTAAATACTCTATTTACTTATCAATTCTCCCCAAATACTTTCGACATTGCTCTTAAAGCCAATTCATCCACTGAACCGGCCATACTGTCAATTTCGTTCGCTATTACTTTAAACTCTTTACCGATTTCACCGGCATTAACCGCTAGAATATGGGCGTTAATGGATACCATTCGAGTACGTTTGGCTAAACGTGATACGTCATTCAAAATCGATTTTATCTCGAAGTTATTTTCCTGAATCCGTTTCGATAAATTATCTGTGCTCACCACCATTTCATATTCAAAACCGGAGGTAACTGAGTCCAAAATTTTGAGAAGCCTATCAGTCGACATCTCAATCATTTTCGTTATTAGGCGACTTTTTTGGTTGAAAGGATCATATTCATTTAAGGATTTAAAATAGGCTTCACTTGTCTCAATAAAATCTGAAATAATGCCTTCGTTATTCTCAATCCCGAAAAAAATTCGATACAAGTTTTTGCTAAACAAACCCGGAAACTCCTGATTCCCATTAACTATCAACTGATGACTTGTCTTAAAAAGTTCTATGATTTTCAGACCTTCATTTTTATGAAATTCGCTCTGATTTGCCAGCAACGCATACATACAAATACGTTGTGATAACATTCGTTGTCTACCTGAGATATTTATCAGTTTGGAGATAATTTCAGGTGCAACCAATTTATGATTGACTTCTGTTTGCATATGTAGCCTTATAACGCTTTCTTAGGTGAATCAATTAATTTGTACTTACCATTTTTAATAATGCAAAAGGGATTCGATAAATCATGTTTTTGATAGACCATTCCGAGTGTAATTAACCCGAATCCACAGAACAAAATCATCCCTAAAATGCCAAATGTTGCATCTTGGCTTAGCGACTCCGAAACGGAAATGCTTATTCCCGGAACCAATGCACCTATCGTTCCAATTGCTGAGCTAAATCCGATTACAATTGATGATGCCATCGAAGCTTTGTGCGTTGATTCACTTTTATCATCTAATTCTTTTACATACTTAGATTGGTACAAATCTGTAATCAGAGAAGTACTGGAGCCCATTCCTATTCCACAACTGATACAAATCATCAAGGTACTTATCAGATAAAACCAATAATTCGTAAGCTCGAAACTATAGGATAGACATAACAAGCCGAACAACTGAGCTACAAATACATAAATTGTAACTTTTACTGAACCGAAATGATGCGCGAGGTAATGTCCTAAAGGCCGTAAAGCCGAACTTAGAATTACAATCACAATCGGAAAAATGTATAATTCATTCGAAATGTGAATACTGAAATACGTTTGTGTATTAATTGGGAATATGGATGTAATTCCCATAAACATGCCAAAGGTTTGTGCATAGAACAAACTCAAATACCAACTGTGCTTATCTTTCAAAATGGAGAAATCCCAAGCTGTTTTATCAACAGAAAAATTCATATTCGGCATTACTAAAATCGCAATTATCACTGCCAGAAATACCAAACCGAGTAAAATCGATAAGATGAGTAATGAAGGTTCAATGTATTGAGTGGCCAACAATCCGGAATGAGACTGAATTTCTTTTATTAAAAATCCCAATACCTGGATTAGTCCAATTCCGGCATTTCCTATAGATGCACTTAAGCCCAGTGCCATACTTTTATACCGATGAGGGAATAAATGATTGACATAAATCATAGTTGATGCAAAATTGGCACCGGCAATACCGGTAAGAACGGATGCAACCAAATACATCAAAAATGATGTTTTTAACCAAACTGTTATGATGGATGCAATAACGGGAACAATAAGTAAACTGGTTGTCTTAATCAGGTTCCACTTCCCTAAATCCTGAGTTGCCCAAAATGTGTAAGCTAGTCGCAGAATAGCAGCTGCTACAAACGGAACAATTGTTAGTGCATATAACTGGTTTTGATTCAACAGTTGACTCTCAGAGTTCAGATATAAAACCAAAACACTCCAAAGTTGCCAAACCATGAAAGAAAGCATCAGGCTAAATGATGCTATCAGTAAATTTATCCAAGCTAACTTACGGCCATACTTCGCCCAATAGAATGGATTTTCTACATCGTGTTGCATAGTGCTATTCTATAATCAAATTAATTTATTAGTGTAGATGAACTAGCAAATTGTTGCTGCGCCCTAATCATTTTGTCTGATAAGAAGGTGTACATTTTAACCCAAGCCAATTCGGTTTCGTCATCCCAATTATCACCTAGAACTTCTCTTAATGTTATCATTAACGCTTTGCCTACCAATTCGTAATGCTCCGGTCTGGTTTGATAACTATCGTGTTTTCTTGCTAACTCTTCTAAATCACGTTCATAGTTTTCAGTATTCTGCACGCAGCTGACTACATAGGTTAGTGTAGACATTAATTTCTGAGCTTGTGCATCAATCGACGCGCCGAACATCGGGCGCAAACGCGGCTCTAATTCAAATAAGGTTGAATAAAATAAAATTCCGATTTCTTGCTCCAGTGCAACCAGATAACTCCAAGAAATTTTGATTAATAAGACTTCCCTTTGTGTAAGCATGACTTTTGATTAATTTTTTCCCTGCAAAGCTATGATAGCATCTTCATTATTAAATGTCATTATACACGGTGTTTACAAGGGAATTTGAGCGGTAAACGACAGGTATACAAGAGGTGTATTCAATTGCTATTCAATCAGTTAGAAAAATTATTCAAGGCTTCGTTTTTCAAATTAAACAAGATACTGTTCAAATTTTCTTCTGTATTTAATCCCATTTTTTTTCGCAAGCGATAACGAGCCATTTTTACAGAGTCAGCTGAAATACCCAAAAGTTCACCGACTTCCTTCAAGCTTAGATTTAAACTGATGAGAGCGCATAAACGTTGGTCATTTGCATTCAATTCCGGAAAACGAGAAGCCAACTCAGAAAAGAAAGATTGATGCACTTGCTCAAAAGAAGTCCTAAAATGTGTCCAATCTTCATTTACATCCAAACTATGATCGATTAATTTAATCAACTTAGTAAGTTCCATTTTTGATTTAGCGTCGGTGTGGCGTAATACTTCAACAACAGCAACACGGATATCTTCAATCAATTTATTTTTCTGACTCAAATTCAGGGTAAACGTCACCAATTCTTTTTGTTTGAACTCAAGCTCCTGTTGCAATACCAGAATGCCCAATTCTTTTTGTTTCTTTACAGCTTCTAATAACTCTCTTTTTTGCTTCAATACGATTTTTTTCTTTTGATTGGAATTCCAAAACCACAACACAGACCCGATAAGTACGATGGTGATAAAAACAAACGAATAAATTGAAATCTTGAACTGAGTTTCAAGTATCTCTTTTTCTTTATTGGTAACCGTGTTCAGAAATCGTGCATTTTCTTTTGCATAAATTGCACTTAATGCAGCTAGTTTTTCATTATTTGTTTTATTAATAGCTTCATCTTTGTACTCATGATACTTTTTGTAGTATTGATACGCCAATTCTTGATTGCCTTGGGCTTCATTTAGCATACTTAAAGCCTCGTATGCTTCGAATAATGCAGCAGTAATTCCTAATTCAGTTGCAACTTCTATGGAGCGATCTAATAAAATTTTTGCTTTTGCATAATTTTTTAATGCAATATAGACCTTTGCTAAATTGGTATTCGCAGCCGGTAATCGATCGTATTTATTGGTAGTTATCACCAAATCATGATTGGCTTCTAAATAATAAAGCGCATCTTTGTATTTACCCTGCTCATAAAAAACAACCCCCAAATTATTGAGTAATGATGCTTCTCCCCTTTTATTCTCAATATCTCTGTAAATCTGAAGTGCATTTAAATAGTGTTCGGTGCATTTTTCGTACTCCTTATTTTCCATAAGAAGATTCCCCATTCGGATATGATAAACAGCAATAAGCGATGGATTATTTAATTCATCCGCCTTTTCAAATGCTTTATTATATAGAACTTTGGCTTGTTCTGAATTCTCGTTGTAAAAAAAGCTTAGACCTAATGCATACCAGATTTTTATTAAGCGAACAGGTTCATTTATCTCAAGTTCAATTTTTTCAGCTTTTAGTAAATACTCTAATTCATCAACATAAATCGCCTGAAGATGTTTTACTTTTGCGAGCATTACATAGGCATCTGACTCACCTTCTAAATAATGAATGTCTTTTGCGATTTCTAAGGTTTCTAAAGCTGTTTCCAAACTCAAATCAGGACTTTTAAAAAACAAACTATCTGCCCTGTGATTTAAGGAATCTACTACTTGAACATTCCCTGTTTGTATGTATTCATTTGGAGCCTCACCTTCTGAAAAAAAAGGACTGGAATACGCCGACTCCAATCCTAGGAAAGCTAACAAAACAAAACACATAGCCAGAGTTGAATCTACTCGATTATCTCTAATCATCTTTCTTTTTCTGGTTCACTTATTTCTGCGAGTATAAGTGAATTTAATTTCTCTTCAACTATGGAAAATGAAACCTACTTATTTTTTCCTTTAGCTGCTTTTTGTTCTGCTATTGCCGGTTTTTGAACGGCAATTTTCAGCATTTGAACCACTTCCGGACCAAGATATTTTTGAAGTACTTTTCGATACAGAACAGATGATCTATAACCTGCTCCAATATTAAAAAACTCATTTAGCGGCTCATCCCAATCTGAATTAAGCGGCATAATAAAGCCAAAGCTTTCAGTAGATAAATCTGCGACCGGATGCCTTTTGATAGAATCTCCATACTTATCCATTAACGGCCAAAAACTGGTTAAATCTACATAGGCGTAACGATTAGGAACTGTTAGAACTTCATGGATAATTTCAGCTTGTGAATTCACATAATGCAATGGTGTTGAAAATCCGTTCTTACTTTGAAATCCTAACAAATATTTTTCCAAGGTCATACCAGCACCGGTTACTCCGGTCATATGCGAGAAAATTTGAACCGCATCAGACATCTCGATCAAGGTTGGCACACTTCCTTGAGTAATTAAAACGGCAATATTAGAAATATAAGGTTCCGAAAATTTAACTTCAGTTTGTCTCTGCGGCAAAATGGTTGTCGTTCCAATACCAAAAACTCCCACATTTGCATCTTTCACCGATGTATAGAATTTTTTGAAATTTGCTTCAGGAATATATTCAATCTCTAAGTGAATACCCTTTGCGTTTTTAATCCAGTTTTGAAAATGATGGAAAATTTCAACTACGATACCATCCAATTCTCCATTGCTGTTCGTGTAGGCAAAAACATCTTCTTCCAAATAGGTGACAACGATTTTGGCCTCTTTATCTGATTTTGCTTTCAGGTAAGAATCGCCCCTGAGTGATTGCGATTTAACCGATGCCACATGCAACATACACACGACAATACTAATTAATAGTGTTGTATAATTTTTCATGATTTTTTGATTTGAAATAAACCCGGCTCACATCACTGAGCCGGGATTGCATTTGATATTCCGGGTAGATAATCCCCAGTTTATCGTTGGTTATTTATGAGGGATAGTTTCTGACAATACTGCTTATTTGATAAGCGATATCTTCTTGGTTGAAATCTGATTGCCTGATTGCATGAGAATCATATACACACCGCTACTCCAACCAGATGCATTTATAGTAAGTGTATGAGCTCCGGCATTTTGATTACCTGGAAACAATGTTGCTACCTGACGACCTAAAACATCGAACACGCGTACATGTACAACTCCGCTTGATGTGAGTTCATAACTTACATTTGTTGTCGGGTTAAACGGATTTGGATAGGCGCTTTTAATGCCAAAACCTGATACGGTTTGTTCCTTTTCTACAGATGTAATTTCCCCATAAGAAAACACTTCACGCTCAAACTTCCATGTATCTAACGAAATATCGTGTCGATTATAATCGATTTTTGTGATGCGATCGTTTTCATCATAACTATAAATTTCTTGAAATAAGGTTGTGTACGTTCCATCTTCTTTCTTTACATCATTTTGAAAACTCACAATATCACCGTTTTGTTTGAGTTCAAACGTTTGTCTTGAATAGGGATATTCTTCGATATTTTCTGTTACAACAGTTGCACCGGTTAAGGTTATCGTTTTTGCTATGTAAGCATCAGGTGTTTCTGAAGGCATTTCTTCCTTCACTACTTTACTCTTTAATTCCCAAGCTTCTGTTTCAAAATTAAAATCGAAGTACTTCATTTCTTTTTGAAGTAAATACAAACTTTCGTTTACAGATACTGAAACACGAAAAAATGGTGGTGTAATTCCTACTTTCTCGAAGTACTCGAAATTGGTAATATCTTTATACTCAAGTTTATTTTTTTCGAAAGGTACTTTATCATTTATGTTATATCTCGTACTTGTAACATTTAGATACGGAGTTTCATTTTCTCCATAAAAAGTCTCGTATTCTGTTTTGGAACTTAAAAACTCTTCATCTTCAATAGTTGCAAATTCACTAATACTTTCGATTTCTAAGAAGTCTTGTGTAACCGTTTTATAGGTTATAACTTTTTTTCCTTCATCAGAAAAATTCCCGAATTCATCAGCGTAAGCAGGACTCAACGAAGCCAATACTCTTCTACCGTTAATTTGGGTAAATGTATAGGTAACTCGAAAATGAGGTGTAAGAATATTATTTATAAAATTGTTCGAATAAAAGTAAACGATTGAATCATGTTCTGAAGGCTTAACCTCCCAATACTTATGCATTCCTAATTCAAAGTCGTTAATAAAACCTGAAATTGTTGGAAATCCTGCAATAAAGTTTGAAAATTCATTTTTTGTATAGTCTACCCAAACTTCTGCCCCATCAATCAATTCTTGTTGCTGTCGGGTAATACTTACCAAGTTATTATTATCGATTGTTCTGTTCAATCGTTGATATTCCGTTAAATCCTGTGCGCTCACTTGAATGGTGAGAAATATCATAGCCAGAATGGAAAGTGTGTGTTTCATATGTCTCTTTTTGGTGTTTTTGTGCTCGATTACATCATCAAGCAATCCGGCCCATTTCACCGAGCCGGATCTGGTTTGATTTTAACTGGATTTGTTGTGAAGCTAACCCAGTTGTGTCGTTGGTTATTTTAGGAGTATAAGTTCCAATTAAGCAGCTGCTTGAATCATTGCATCTGCTAATACGGTGTACACGTTAGTCCATGCACTTTTAAGCTCTTCATTCCAAGCTGCACCTAAACCTAATTCCAAGGTTTTTAATAAGGCGGCGCCAACAACTGCATAATGTTCAGGTTTAGTACCATATTCAACATGGCGTTTTGCTAAGCCTACAATGTCAGTCATAATTTCATCGAGATTGTTTAATCGAGCGATAACATGGCCCAACATGCTCATCAATTTTTTTGATTGTCCGCTTACATCAGTAGGGAACATCGGGCGCACCTGCGGAGCCATTTCAAAAAGCGTTTTGTAAAAAAGCTCTCCGGCAACGTCCTGAATTTTCAAAACTTCTTTCCAGCTTTCTTTTACGAGTGTAATTTCATGATTTGTGATCATACGAATCCTGTATTTATGTTTGTTTTAGTTAAGTTTTAATTCGTGTTTGATATTCTTTACCACCACTTCGATAAGGCGAAACAGTTTTTCCCAAGCTTGTTGCATGTGCCTTGTCCAAATCTGTTCTAAATCGGTACTTAAGATTTCGATGAGTTTTTCCTGAACCGATTTCAACTCAATCTCTTCGATGTGTTCTAATGCGTAGCCCAATGAAAGCAATGTAATTTCTTCGGCTACATCTGTTATAAATTCAATATTGTGAATGAGGTAATCGAGTACACGGAGCAGCTTTTCTGAATGGAATTTCACCTCAGAAATCAGCTCGGCTTTATGCTCGCATATAACATCTGCAATGCTCTCTAAAAAAACCCGGTCGCTATTTTGCTGTGCTTGTTTTGCAACTTCCCAAGAACATTTAATCAGATTTAATTCGTACGAATTTAATCGACTCTCCATAACCCCGGCGAACCCGCCAACAAACCTGTTTAATTCTGTTTGCATACCATTCTATAGTTTAAATAACCCAAAGCATGACTAAACCACGTACAAGCGGTTCGCAATTATTGAGTAAATCATTCCATTTTTCTTGAACTTGTTTCATGTATTTCCTTCCCCGTTAAATCAGGTGGAGCAGTTAATCCACTACCCCACCCGTTAACTCTGCCCTCTCATAGGCTTATTTATTGGACTTTGATTTCATTTTCTTTAAAGCGTATAATCCACCGCCGACGGCTAGAATACTCAAACCGCCATCGATAGGAGCCTGAGCTGAATCTAACATGGGCGGTGGTTGCGCAATCCCATCCATGGGAAATACAAGCACTGTCAATATCAGAAATACACTTGCTAATAAGACATTTCGTTTATTCATAATCATTCCCTCGTTATTTAATTAAAGTCATTTTTTTTGTGATAATTTTTCCTGCTGATTCAAGGCGATACACATATACACCGCTTGATAAACCACTCGCATCCATCTTTACACTATAAACTCCTTGCGATTTGGTTTCATTAACCAATACTTGAACGGTTCTTCCCAACAAATCATAAACCGTTAGCTTTACTTGTGCAGAATTTGGAACCGAATACCCAATTTCAGTTGACGGATTAAACGGATTCGGATAATTTTGCAACAATGCAAACACACTTGGTCCAGTCTCGTCTTTTTCTGTACTAGTGCTGATTGGAGTGATACTCACTTTAAATCGTTGCTCAACTTGTGCTTGTTGTACAATTCCGTTTGGTTGATTATCGAGTACTGCTTTTTGATTTTGCTCAACCTCAATAACTATACTTCCAACTTCACGCAAATCGTAGATTTCACCGGTTTTAGAGTCGTGTAAGGCAAGTGTATAAGTAGCCGGAAATTCTTTAAACCCATCCCACGAAAGCTCCATTTCTCCGGAAATACCTTTTGTAAATATGTTCAAATAGGCTTCGTATTCCGTTTCTAAAACGTCAGGGATAGATTCAATAGCCAGCAGTGATTCAGTGAAGTTTCTTTTTATGCCAATAATCGCATAGGTATCAGAAAGGGGAATCATTTTAACAGCATCAAAACGGTCTTTTTCGATTGATGCGCTTTCTGCTATTCTGAGAATAGCCGGAGTACTTTTTTTAGCATTAGCAGTAATGCTAAATGCTCCTTTTACCTCAGGTTGTTGTTTAAACAAGGATATGGTTGGCGATTGATTTGTTTTTCCGGCTTTGCTAAAACTTGCTGTCTGATTATCAACAAACGCATCAACAGAAACCCAAAATCCTTGCCATGGCTTAATAATTGCCTGTTCAGCTAAAACATTTTCATAATCGCTTATTTCATTATTCCAAATTTGTACATAAGCGTTCAGGCTTTCTGTACTTGTTAAATAATCTAATCGGAACGGTTTGGAATATGGATTTCCAAGTAAGGTGTAATAGCTGCCGTTTATTGAATTGGTGTGATTTAATAGTACTTCTGTGGTTTCTGATTCCGGCTCGTTGCCGTCCACATCTATTACAATCGGCAAGTACTTACTTCCGGCTAAGTCATTGTTAAAAAACTTCGTTATAAATCCGTAGCCTGACGCGATCGGGGAAGTTATTCCGCTTGGTGCCTGCCAGCTTCCTTCAGATGTGTAGGTAAACACATTTGATGTGCTGTTTTCATAGTCTCCGCCGCTTATTCCTTGAATCGCGGTATTATCAGAAATATCAGAAACTGTAAAACCTGTTTTCGGTGATGAGAGCATTCTCCAGCCGGCATTTCCTTTTATGACGGCATCACCAAACTTTACGTTATCTAAGAAAACACGCTTATTTGCTCCAACCACTTCAAAGTAAGCGGATACGCCAAAGTACTCTGATTGGCTGAATGTATTATCTGTTATTCCTGATCCTGCCGATGTTTTTGGACTGGCCGGGTAATCGAATCCAACTGAAAAATAGACATCAAACATCCCATTTTCGTCTCTGGAAATAAGCAGATTTAAGCCATTCCACAAAGAACCATAGTTGAAATTACCCGGCACGGTCCAATCCCCAAGTTTCGTCTTACTTGCATTCGAACTCTTCCATAGTTCGAGATAATCCGTGGAGCCGTCAGCTCCGATTTTTAAGAAATAACCGTTGAACGATGCCTCATGAATTGCGCCGGTAAATGCTACATCAGACATCAGGATTACAGCCACATAATTCGTGGAACTTGGGCTGAATGAGCCACTTGCCAACGAAAACTGCCAACTGGAAACTTCGTTGCTTTTCGTTAATAGTGAACCTTTATATGCGTTTGCATCAGATGCTAAATACGCTCCGTCTTGATTCCCGCCAGATGGTAAGGCTGTATTCGTAACAACATGAAATACATCTGTATCGCCAAACCAAAACGGTGAAGACAACTCGCCATCAGTAAAGTCTTCAATAGCATACATGGTTATTGAATCGCCTTCACCTGTTGTAAACGTGAATGTAGAAGCAGCGGCGGCATAATTTTGGCTGTTTCCACTTCCTTGATTTGCCTCAAAAACGGCTACGGTGTAAGTCGTTTCCGGTTTTAATCCGGTTATAGAAAGTGCGGTTTCTGTTCCGTAATACGCCACAAAAACGTCATCATCTAATAAAGAACCGGAGCCATATTGTGCATTTGCGGTATAGCTTGTTCCATCGACAATAGGAGCTGTAAATGAACTGCCTTGTGTAATTGCTACTAATTTGTGTGTTCCGTTTCCTCCTGTAAAAGAAAGATCAACTGAAACAGCGCTGCTATCCAACATGCTTATTGTTGATGCCATATCAGGCTCGATAGAAAGCGCTGTTCCGTAAACTGAGATATACTTTGTAACAGCTGAGTAACTTGAAAGTGAGATAAAAGAGTTTACATCACCAACTGCTTCAATCGGATTAAATCGTGCAAATAGAGTTAATGGCTGCCCTTCGATACTTCCATTTTTGTCGGGGGCAATTTTAAGAGAATCTGCGAAACCGCTTAACTCAGAAAATGAAACTTGAACATGAGTTGGTGCCTTTACTGTGATTGTGTCTTTTACCAAAGTACCACTTACCGTGAAACCTAATGCCGTTGATGCATTGCCGGTTATTACCTTGCCGAAGTTGGTTAAAGAAGTAGTACTAACCGTAATTTCAGGATTTGCTGAAGCAATGACTGTCTGCAAGGAACCGGCGCTTAACACTCCGCTCTCATCTTCTTTACTCCAAACAACATCTGCAAAATCGAGCGCATTTACGCCAATTGTATTTCCTGCTTCTGCTTTTCCGTTAATATCTGCCGTGAAAAAGAAATAGCCTGTGCCGGGTGCTGAAAATACTTTTGCTAGATTCTCAAAAACGATGGTTTCGCCTGTACCATTTTGTGATGATTGTGCATTTCCGAGTTGAATAGCACCGGTTAAAGTAGCGGTCGTGTTATACCAAAACTTGAATCCCTCAAGCTTAATATCGCTTGATGAGTACGTTCCTTTTGTTGTAAATGAAATACTGTTTAATGTTCCATTCGCCTGTAAAACTGCTGCCTGAAAACGATGTATAATATGGCTGTCCGTAAACTGTTGAACATTTGCTACGTTAACCTGACTCGGAGATGAATAAATTATTTGTGGTGTAATCTCTACTTGTCCGCCTGATTCACCAATCGTAAACGTTGCGTTTTGTAAAGTTGAGTTGATATTTTCAACGGTTCCAACATAAGCAACTCCCCATTCGTTGTTATACGATTTTGCTATGGATGATGAAACCCAATTGGGATTTGATGAGGTTTTATAGTTCATCAAAACGGTATTCGTTCTTTCAAAGCTCGCCCCTTCGCTTCCGCCAGCCCAACCTAATCGTACACGTAATTGATTTCCTCCGGCAACAGATTCATGAATCAGCCATTCTCTCTGAACCATAATATCTGCATTGAACGGAGCTTCTGAAAAACCGGGTTTTACGGCAACATTGTAAATATCATTACCGATGGAATTGTAAAGAATTACAGGATTGTAGCTTGTTTCTGTTCCAATCGGGAAAAGTCGATCTCCGCCTGCCACATACCAAGAAACTACTCCTGAAGTATGGCTTGGATTATTCGTCACAATATAATTTGCTGTGGAATAACCGCTAACTGAGCCCGCCGAATTGATAGATAGATTACTTGAATTTAGAAACAGCTTTCCGATTACAAAATTCAAGGTATAAATACTGATGGAGTGTGTAAGATCTACACCGTTCACATTTTGTATTTCGAGTCCGCTTGCAGAAACAACATTACCGACATTTTGACGAGCGCTTCCGTTTAAAACCAATGTACCGCTTGCTAAAGAAAATCCCGCAGCGGTTTGCAAAGCACCGTTCGAGCCATTCCCTACGCCTTCAGCATGTTTCGTAAATAATTTACCGTTGCTTAATAACGAAAATGAACCGGAACCTTTAATTACATTCTGTTTCAGATTGGCATATTTAGCGGATAAAGTTCCGCTCGTTGTTATATCGCCGCTTTCCAATCGAAGTGTATCTGTTATAGAAAGGTTTTTTTCTATGCTGATTCCTGATGCGTTTTCAATTACAACCTGAGCATAATTACCTACTAAAAACGTTCCGCTTCCATATACTTTTTGCTGACTTGTACCAATAAATCTAAGCTTAGAACCTGCGTAATCCGTTGGCGCATAATTCAAATTACCGTATGTGCCCACATAGATATTCCCTTTTACGCTCAAATGAATTCCACTTCCGATTGTTAAAGCACTTTCAACTTGTAAACTGTCGCAAGTTATTGTTCCCAAACCTTGTGTAATACTCGTGGTTGCCTGTCCGGAAGGAATTCTAAGAATCGGATAGGTTTTATTGAGCACGAGTGTAGTCGGGCCGCTCGGGTTCTCGAATGAATACACACTACCCGGCTCAAAAGTGGCCATATCAGCGCCAAAAAACACGCCTGGGCCAGATTGATGTTTAAAAACAGAACCGGATTTAAAAACGGCTACATATCCTAATGAGTTAAATACAGAACCTGAAAACCCAAAAGCATGTGTTAACGATGCGCCGCTGTAAAAAATGACTTTATTAGTTCCGGCAAGTATTTGATGAGAATTATTCTTAACGACTAAGCTTCCGTAAATCTGAGCAAACTTTCCTCCAAGTTGAATTTTAACACTGAACGAACCTTCTAAACTCAATGTACTTGAAGCATTAATAACTAAACCGTTCGTGTTTGCGGTTCCGGTTGTAGTAATTGTAAATGAACTTCCGGCTGAAATAACAACTGTAGAACCACCGGATATTTCAATGCTATTTACAGAGGTACTTGCTGTCAAATAAATGGAAGCATTTGAAGAAATGATTACATCATCGCTCAATGTAGGAACGGAGCCTTCTACCCAGTTTGAGGCGACATTCCAGTTACCGGAAGTAACTGACGATTTCCATGTCCTTGTAGCTGCTATCGCATCCAACGGCAGCAATAAAACCAATAACCAAAAAAATTTACTTTTAAACATATTTAGACCTGTCTGATTATCTCAGATTGTAAGCTCAGTGATTTACACTTAACTAATTCAATTGTATTTTTTCTGACCCAAAAATTTGAACTGGAAAATCCAAACTCTATCCCGCATCTTTTGGAGTAGAACAAAGGTACGCGAGCTATTTCATACTTGTTCCGTTTCTAACGGTATTTAAAAGGTCTACAAGCCCAGTATTATCGAGATTTATCGGGTATACCACACGTTAACAGTAGCCATCATCTCATTGAACGGCAATCAATTAACAAATAACACTACTATTTTTATGATTTATGAGCCATATCGCGTAACTCATACAATTTCGAACGAAGTATACCAATCGCATACATCAAAAAATGAAACAAAAGTAATCAGGTTTCAAGAACTTTGATTTCGCTCTGAAATTCAATACTAAGTAATTTGGAAAAATCGTCTACGTTAGACTACACTCTCAACCCGCCGGCAACCAAATACAAGACAGCCATTCTAACGGCTACTCCATTGGTTACTTGGTCGAGGATTACAGCTCGTTCGCTGTCGGCTACATCGCCTTCCATCTCAACTCCGCGGTTGATGGGACCCGGATGCATAATCATGAAATTCGGGTATTTATCTAAATGTTCTCTCTTGATTCCGAATTGATCGTGGTATTCGCGCAAACTCGGGAATAAACTGTGTTCCATGCGCTCTAATTGGATGCGAAGCGCCATAGCCACATCAGCCCAAGCTAAAGTTTCTTCTAAGTTGTATGAAACTTCGACGCCTAATTCTTTAGCAGTAAGTGGAATCATTGTTTTGGGGCCGCAAACCGTAATTTCAGCACCCATTTTTTTCAGTCCGATAATATTGGAGCGAACTACACGGCTATGACGAATATCGCCTATAATCGCCACTTTTAAACCTTGTATTCTACCGTAATACTGGCGCATGGTAAACATATCCAACAAAGCTTGTGTCGGATGTTCGTGTGCTCCGTCCCCTGCATTTATGATGTGAGCATCGACACAACGGGTTAAATAATGCGGAACACCCGGACTCTGATGCCTTACCACAACCATATCAATCTTCATCGATTCGATATTTTGGATGGTATCGCGCAAGGATTCACCTTTTTTTGCTGATGAGTTACTTGCTGCAAAATTCACCACATCGGCACCCATTCTGCGCTGGGCTAATTCAAAAGAAATTCGGGTTCGGGTTGAGTTTTCGTAAAACAGGTTTACAATTGTCTTATCGCGCAAGGTTGGAATTTTGGGAACCGGACGATCTAAAATTTCCCGAAAATGTAAAGCCTGGTCGAGTACATGTTGAATATCAGCGGTGGAATAATCGGCTAATCCCAATAAATGTTTGTGCTGAAATTGATACTCGGTATTCATAGGTTTGTTTATTCATCCTCACGATTTACCAGATAGACAGCGTCTTCTGAATCTAATTCTTTAAGAAAAACTCGAATTTCCTCATTGGTATGCGTCGGAATTTTCACCCCGACATAATCAGCATAAATGGGCAGTTCGCGGTGGCCTCTATCAACCAAACAACAAAACTTAATGCTTGAAGGTCTTCCGAAGCTCATAATGGCTTCCATCGCCGAACGCACCGTTCTTCCGGTGTACAAAACGTCATCAACCAAAATCAGGTGTTTACCATATATATCGAAGGGAATTTCAGTAACCTGAACGGTTGGTAATTTCATTTTTGAGCGAAAATCATCTCTGTAAAACGTCACATCAAGCACGCCTACAGGCACATCTATTCCGTAAAATTCTTTGATGTAAGCAGCAACACGTTTCGCGATAAAAATCCCTCTCGTTTGCATACCAATTATGCCGATTGGCTTAGGGTCATCGAAGGGTTCAATGAATTGATGGGCAAAGCGTTGAAGGGTTCGCTTCAGATCGTCGGATTCGAGGAGCTTTGCTTTATGTTTCACGAAACAGATTTGATTTTTGCCCTAAGTTAGAGAATGGGACTCAAGTCATCAAATGAAATTTCAGGTTTTTATGGATGAAATTGAATGTCGGACAAGTTTCATCTGAAATCGAAAGTTACAAGCTATTCTCCATTATAAAGAGTCCCAAAAATAAATTTTAAAACTTTTTTAGTCCTTGTGTAGCGAATCGTTAATTTGGTGCATCTAACTATCGGTGAACATAAACTAACACATAAAACCTATGAGAAAAATCATTTCAATAGCATGTCTATTGTTTGTCTGGAGTTGTAGCTCGAAGTATTCAGTACTTTTAATTGACCAAGCTCAACAGACGACAAACTATATTAAATATCAAGGTAAGGTTACCGAAATTCCTTTTGCTGATTCCAACAAACAGAATTATACCTTTATAAGCACTTCTAAAATTGTTGTCGATTCTAAAGCAAAAGCTAAGGTTGGAACAATTGCGATTCATGTTTTTAACAATGAAGATGTTCAGAAAGAGATCAATCAACTCATTATTAAAGAAGCGGCATTATTAGGGGCAAAATATTATGATATCGTTTGGAGCAAAACTGAAAATGAATCATCCGAAGCCAATCAGCTTCATGGAGTTGTGAATTATTATATAAATCACGCGAGTTAAGGGCTCTTATTTAAACTCAACCGATTTT
>SBGQ01000084.1 GCA_006226965.1 bacterium
CTTTTAATACTAATTGATTATTCAAATGCACAAAATAATTATGGCTACGGCACTGTAATTGGTGGACAAACGGGAAATGCCAAAAATGCAACGGCACAAAGTTTATTAAATGATAATGAAGAGGGTATTCGAGTTCTATTGATAAGGTCTTCCGGTGGGGGATTACGTATAAATAATAATAGCGGTGCTGCCAATGGTGGTAGTGTACGTATTTTGGATGTCCCAAAAGACACAGACTATTTAGAATTATTGATGTTTTATTCAAATCTTGACCCAAGGTCAATCAGAAAAGATAAAATTAAAATTTTAAGAGTAGCATCAACTGGCTCTGCACCGTATTTAAGCAAAGATTTACAACGTTATTGGACTACATATGATTTCGAAAAAGAGTATGAGCGTGGTGGTCCGTTTGAATTAGTTAGAGCTGGTGATATTATTATTGTTGAGGGGCGTGGCTTATTTAATAGACCATTTTTCGATCCTTTGACTGATATAACATTTTTGTTAACACTACCTACAATTTTATTATCTGTACTATCTGTTTATAATACCTTTTTCAAATAATGAAGAATAAACAGCCGGTAATATCACTTGCTATATTCTTGGCATATATTGCATATATACTATTCACATATCCTGAAACGGGTAATATAAATGATACCTTAAATGTTGATAATCAACATTATGCGATTTTCTTGAGTATTTGCATACTTATTTATGCAATTGAAAAAGTAGTTAAAAATGGCCTCAAAGCCATCATTTTTACAGATGTCGCTTTAGTTGTTAGTTTTATTTATTGGTCACTATTAGATATTGTTCAAAGTAGATATCCATTAACTGATGTTTCATTGTTTGCGATAAAATACACCTTTGTTTATATCGCTGTTTTTATCGTGAGTATTATTATAGGAACAAACTTCAACTTCAAGTTGTCAAAAATAATCGTAGAAACAGCAAGTGTTGATGTAAGTGAAAGAGTGCTGTTTATATTCTTCATTGTTAGTTTTTTGTTAGCCATATTTTATTTTTGGAAATCGTCTTACTATGAGTTTGATTACATGATACAGGCTTTAACAAGACCTAGATTCAGGTCGCCTTGGGCTAGAGGTGCAGAAGGTGGTTTTGGTTCATTAATTGAGCACCTTAAGTATTTTGGTTATTTTTTGCCTTCACTTGCAGTTCTGTATGCATTGAAAGTGAAAAAATTAACCGGTAAAGTTGTTTTACTTTTTTTTCTGGCTGTTTTTTTTAGCGCATTCGAATTTCAAGGTGGCGGACGCAGAATAACCGGTTTTTTGGTTGGTGTAGCCGTTATTACCTATTTAGTTTCCAAGCGAAATCAGCTTAGAGTTAAACATTTATTTGGTTTATTTATTATTTCTGTTGGTTTACTAGTGCTGTTAGATATGCAATTAGCATTTAGAAATAGTGGTTATGATAATATGATTCAGAAATATGATGTAGAAAACCTGAATGAAGTTAGAGTAGATGATAATTTTTTACGAATTGCCCAATTAATCGATTGGATACCTAATCTGTATCCCTATGCAGGTTCTCAGTGGCTTATTTATTCTTTTGGCAGACCAATCCCTCGTTATTTCTGGGAAAGTAAACCGTTGGATCCCGGCTATGATGTTGCAAAAATGGCCGGTGAGTTTGGCGTTTCGTTAACTACCACCGTCGTTGGTGAAGCATATGCATCAGGTGGTCTTGTTATGATTATTATAGTCGGTTTGTTCTATGGGGTGATGGCTTCAACCGTAAAGCAGTTGTTAAATCTTGATTTAGGTGTGCTAGGATTTTCATTGTACAGTATTGGAACACTTGCAATTGTAGGTGGAGTTCGTGCTTTAGTGGATATGATTATATTTTCATATGCTTTTTTTGGTTTGATAGCTCTGTACAAATATTTTATTAAAAAGCGGTTTAATCGAGAACTCATTTTGGCTAACTCTAACAGATATAATTAAGTATGCGAATAGTATATCTGTGGCTAACAATGGGGCCGTATCATATTTCAAGAATGAATGCAATTGCATCCGAATTGGGTGATGCTAATGTTACAGTCCTTGAAATTTGTTCAAAAGATGATCATGATTGGAATCTCAAAGGGTTTAGTAAGAAATTCAATTATGTTAATGTATTAGGAGATGAAACTCTCTCAACTAATAGCTTAAAAAAAGCAAAACCCATTTTATCAGAATTTTTTAAAGACAATCATTTTGATATCATTGTAAACGGATGTGGTTATTTTGATTTTTCACTACGTTCTGTTTTAAATAAGCGAAAAAAGAACCAGAAATTAGTGCTTTGGTCTGAGTCAACTATTCAAGACAACAGCAATACATGGCTAAAAAAGCTGGTTAAAATGTATGCAAACTCAATATATGACGGAGCCATTGTTGCGGGAAATCGCCATAAAGAGTTTTTGAAAGAAATTGGATTCAAAAATAAACCGATTGGCATAGTCGGCAATGTTGTTGATAATGAATTTTATAAAAGAACTGAGCAGATTCATGGAAATAATCAGTTTTTATTTGTTGGACGTTTTTTATCAATAAAGAACATTTCAAAACTCATTACAGCTTTTCAATTGATTAATGACCAAATTCCTGATTGGAAATTAAAATTAGTAGGAGACGGGCCGGATAGAAGCAAAGTTGAAAATCAAATCATTAATAATCATCTATCTGATAAAGTGTTCATAAGTGGGCTTTTAGATCCAAATGCGTTAAAAAGCGTGTACGAAGAATCTGATGTTTTCATTTTACCTTCGTATTCTGAGCCTTGGGGTTTAGTGACAAACGAAGCGTTGGCATCAAAACTTCCGGTTATTATTTCTAAACAATCCGGTGCTTCCGAGATACTTACACATGCTGAAAACGGCTTTATTTTTGACGCGTATGATGAAGTTGAATTATCACAGTTGATGTTAACTCTTGCCAAAAACGAGGAATTGCGTATAAAAATAGGGGAGCGTGGATATCAGCTAATTCAACAGTTTTCACCGGAGAACTACGCGAAACATTCAATCTCTTTGTTTAAATCATTCGTAGTATGAGTTTAGAACGCAAATTTCTGATTGCGTTCTATCTGTTTTGGTCGGCGTGTATCATTACTGCTTTGCCATTTTTATATACCTATGTTTTTTTACTCGGCTATATACCTTTTTTGATAGCTCCATTAATCGTTTTGAGAAATGAATATTCAATCCCGGTGCAAATGCAAAATATTTCGGGAACGGTTCTTTCTGTAGTTTGGCTGGCAACTATTTTTTACAGAATTATTCGCTTGGTTTTAGGTGACTGGAATTATCCATTTTCAATCAGCTCTATTGATGTATTCATGTTTTATTCAGCATGGATTTCAAATGCATTACTACTATCTAAAATCAAAAGTAAGCGATTCATATGGCTAATTATTATAGCTGAGTTGGTTATGAATGTTCTGTTTTTACAACGTTCGTTTGTCTTGCTTTGGGGATTAACATTGTGGCTTTCAAATCATACAAAACTGAGTTTAAAAACGATTTTCATCGCTTTATTAGTTTTGATTTTTGCATCTCTGTCGATAGTTTATGTCAGAACATCATTATCGAGTAATGACCTAAGCGGCAGTGTAGATGAGTTAAAACAAGTTTTCGATTCCAGTTTAAAACGCCCCTCATTTTATCTGAGAAGCGATGAAAAGATTTTGTCACAATCAAACGATTTTTCGACTGAATATTCGTTGAAGTGGGCATTTATCCCGCGTGTATTCAATTCGCAAAAACCTGATTTAAAACCTGGTTTAGAAGTAAACAATCAATTTTGGGATAGTAGTGGTGAACTCTCTAAACTATCTCATATTCCGGTTGGTTTTCTTGGTTCTCACAGAATTCATTTTAAATCTTGGTCATGGCTGAGTATCTCCATTCATATTTTACTGATTATTCTTGTTGTTGAAACAGCTCGAAAATGGTCGAATAAAGCTGGTTGGATAGCTTATTTTTTTGTTTTCACTCAATTTCTAATTCCGGAGCACTTTGTGTTTTATTTGACTGCTTGGGTGAAAATTTTACCTGTTTTTATGGGGTTCACTGTATTGAATTCTTGGTATAAAAAGAAAAAATCAATTCCTGTATTAGTGTATTCTAATTCTTCTGAATTTGGCGGAATACAGCGGATTGTGGATGAAATCAAAACATATTTTGAAACAAATCAATTAGTGTATAAAACACTGATTCTAAATCAGGGAATAGTCGGGAAACTTCAGTTTTTGTTTTCTTATGTACGTTTTTTATTTGCAAAACCTGTATTTATTAGCACGCATATTCACTTTAACCGTCTTTTAAAATATCGTTTTAACGATGATTATGTGATTACACTTTTACACGGAATCGAAACTCAGACTAAGAAAGCGTCGTCTTTAATTCCATATTCTGATAAGTTGTTTTGCAATTCTAAACGCACTTTAGAAAGCCTTGCGATAAGAGGAGAAGCTATTCAAGCTCCATATCCGTTTTTAAATTCGTTGAGTCCTGTCATCAAAAAAAATGAAATCCCAATGTTTGTAACAGTTGGGCGGATGTCATCTGTTGATTTATACAAAGATTATGAGTCCGCTTTAGCAGCCTTCATCAACGTAAAAAAATACATTCCGGATGCTGAGTTTTGGGTAATCGGAAAAGGTGAACGATTGGAGTCACTCACGAAAACGTATCAGGAAGAAAAAGGTATTCGATTTTTGGGTTTTGTTTCTGATGATGAACTGATCGAAATCTATCAGAAAGCGTGGGCTTTTATTTTACTTTCTTCGCAGGAAGGACAAGGGTTAACTTTTTTTGAAGCCATGTTAGCCGGAACTCCCGTAATCGGACTCAAAGATTCTGTTTTATCTGAGTTTATTGAACATGAAAAGCAGGGGATTTTAATCGATAAACAGCATGAATTGCCGGATTATTTGCGCAAAGTTGCTGAAAATGAGTCATATCGAACTACTTTGTCAGAAAATGCAAAAGAATACGCTTCAAAAATCCATCAGGAAAAGCTATTCTTCACCAAATTAATGCAGGAAATCGAACATGTGCGGAATTCTCGGACTGATTCAATTTAATCAGCCCATTTCAGATGGTGATAAAAAGCGTTTTCGTGAAGCGAATTCATTAATGAATCATCGTGGCCCTGATTTTTCAGCCATTGAAGAGGTAAATCCGTTTGTACTGTTTGGGCATAATCGATTGTCAATTATTGATTTAGAGGCAAGTTCAAATCAACCGTTTTCAAAATCAAACGGAAATAGTCTTGTTTTTAACGGTGAGATTTATAATTACCAAGTTTTAAAATCCACACAAAAGCAGGTCGATTTTCGAAGTAAAGGTGATACAGAAGTTTTGTTTGAAGGGTTTTCAGCTCAAAAAATAGACTTTGTTCAGAAAATGAACGGGATGTTTGCTTTTGGCTTTTGGGATTCTGCTGAAAAATCTCTCTGGTTGGTTCGAGACCGAATTGGCATAAAACCTTTATATGTTTTTCAAAATTCAGAAAAACTCATTTTTAGTTCTGAAATCCGCCCGATTTTACATCAGATTCAACCCGAATGGAATGCTGATGCTCTACAAGAGTTTTTGTTTTATCAATCGAATCCAAGCGGAAAATCATTAATAAAAGGTATTCGACAAATAAATCCGGGTTCTTGGCTCAACATTGATTCAAAAGGAAACCAAAAATCAGGTTCATTTTATAATCTGGAAGCACAATTTCAAAAATCGAATACCTTTTCAGCAGAGGAAGCAAGGCAACATATTTTAAATGCCATACAAGACCGGTTGGTTGCAGATGTACCGCTTGGGGCATTTTTAAGCGGCGGTGTAGATTCTTCCGTTATTGTTGCCGGAATGCGTCACTTGCATCAAGGTGAGATAAAAACGTTTTCAGTCGGATTTAATGACCCGAATTATGATGAACGTCAATTTGCGCGATTAGTCTCGGAGCGATTTTCAACCCAACATGAAGAACTTTTGTATTCTTCGGATGAAATATTGTCTTTAATTCCTAAGGCCGTTTCTGATTCTGATTATCCGAGCGGTGACGGAATTAATACGTGGTTAGTGAGTAAAGCAACTAAAGAAGCAGGAATTACAGTTGCTCTAAGCGGTTTAGGCGGAGATGAACTATTCGGCGGTTATCCGTCATTTGCACGCTATCAAAGCAAAAAATTGAATGCGAGTTACATAAAATCAATTTTAAAAGCATTTCCGAGAAAATATATTTATCGCAATCGAGAATTGAGCAAATTAAATCTGCTACACGAATTAGGTGGTGATGCATTTGCTCATGTAGCTTCAGCTCGTTCCGTTTTTTTACCCAATCAGATTGAACAAATACTGAATCGTGAATTTACTGCTAACTACTCGACTCAGATTCAGGATATAAGCTTTCAGGAATTAAATCAGTACACAATTCCCTTACTGTTAAAAGATACCGATCAATACAGTATGGCGCATTCACTTGAAGTGCGCGTTCCTTTGCTCGATTATCGATTGGTAAATTATATGGCATCTGTTGAAGCTGAAAGTCGTTTTCCAAAACAAGGTACCTATACGAAGTTTAATTTGGTTCAGGCATTTAAGAATGAACTTCCGGAAGACGTGTACAGGAGAAAAAAGAGGGGATTTGTACTTCCTTTTGAACATTGGATGAGAAAAGAGCTTAAAACGTTTGTAAAAGAGTCTATTTTTGATTCTCCCTTGAGTTCTCTGTTAGATGCAAGTATGATTCAGTCGGTTTGGATAGATTTCTTAAATCAAAAATCTCGCATTAAGTGGTCGCAAGTGTGGTTGTTAGCCGTTTTAGGCAGATGGATGCAAGATCAAAAATTATCCGGTTGAGATGAACATTTTGCACGTTATTCCAAGTATTAGCAAGAAGTCAGGCGGACCGGCAACTTCTGTTTTATTTGCTGCTGAATTATTGAGTAGTAACCACGAGGTGGAAATCTGTTCTACAAAAGAGGATTTAACGGATGCTGAAATCGACACTTTTTACCAAGAAAAGCGTTTTAAGGTTCATCTTTTTGATTACAAAAGCCGCCATTCGACAAAGTATTCGGTTGAGTTATTTCGTTTTTTGATAAGCAAGTTGAATGTAGTTCATTCCGTGCATATTCATGCCGGATTTTCTCTCATCTCGCAGATTTCAGCCCTATTGTGCATTTTGTTTAAGCAAAAATTTGTTTATCGACCATTAGGGACCTTATCGCCTTATTCTTTGACAGTCGGTAATCAGAAAATGAAAAAATGGATGTTACCGCTCGAAAAGTTCATTCTAAAGCAAGCTAATTCGGTTCAGGCTACATCAGAACAAGAAAAAAAAGATTTGATTGCTTTAGTTGATGTTGAGCATATTGAAATAATTCCTCCGATTGGAATAGCTGATACTTCTTCAACAGAGAAAACAGGCAATCGAAAACCTGTACAACTTGGATTTTTATCGCGTATTCATACAAAGAAGAATCTAGAATTTTTGTTTCAAATAGTATCTAAACTAAAAAACGAAGAGTGGTATTTACGTATTGGCGGAGAAGGAGATAGTGATTATATAGAATCGCTTAATAAGCTTGCTCACGAACTTGGGATTTCGGAGAGAATAGAGTTTGTCGGGTTTATAAAAGATGAAATGAAACCGGCGTTTTTTGCAAGTGTAGATTGGTTTGTATTACCGTCACTTCACGAGAATTTTGGTATCTCCATGGTTGAAGCGCTTTCACATTCAGTTCCTTGTATCGTTTCAAATTCTGTTGATGCAGCGCAATTTGTAGTGCAAGATAATCAACCGGGTAGTGAGTTTGTATTTAGATTGCCGTTAACGGAGTCTGATTGGATTTTAACTCTACAATTAATAGTTAAGGATTCCGACGAAGCCTATCAAAAACGAACAATAGAAGCTAGAAATCAGGCTCGAAAAAAGTTTAGTAAAGAATCTGTTCTAAAAAAGCTCGAACAGTTGTATCTAGCATAAAAGTTTTTCACTGTTTTATATTACATAGTTTGCACATATATTCTTTGCATGAAAACTTTTGTGCTGTCAACGGAATCCGGAGTTCAAAAACCGGCTAATTACAAAATTGAATATCAAAAGCAACTGAATGATGCTCAGTATAAAGCGGTGATGGCCGGAAACGGAGCGCATTTAATTATTGCCGGAGCCGGAACCGGAAAAACCAGAACCTTGATGTACCGTGTTGCTCGTTTAATTGAAGACGGCTTACATCCGAATAGAATTTTATTGCTCACGTTTACTAGAAGAGCAGCTCGCGAGATGCTGGATAGGGCGGGTTCGTTATTAGATGACCGTTGTAAACGTGTGCGAGGCGGAACTTTTCATCATTATTGTGCGCATATTTTACGTGAATACGCATCAGAAATAAACCTAAATCCTAACTTTACGATTTTAGATTCTTCTGATACACAAGAAGTATTACAACATGTCCGCCTGCCTTTTAAAGAGAAAAATAAAGGTCAGCGTTTTCCAGAAAAATCGACACTTTACGGCTTGTTTTCGGCGATGACAAACCGAGAATTGACATTATTAGAAGCCTTAAGTGAATTGTATCCTCAGTTTATTCACTTTCATGAGGATTTAGTTCAGCTTCACAAATCCTTTTTGGCATATAAAGAACTCAATAATTTGGTCGATTTTGATGATTTGTTGCAACTCACGAAGGAGTTACTGGAATCAAATGAAGCTGTTCGAACAAAAGTTGCCGCTCAAAACGAAGCTGTTTTAGTTGATGAATATCAAGATGTGAATAAGTTGCAGGTTAGCTTAATTCGTTTGTTTTCGTCAGTACATAAGAATGTTGTTGCTGTCGGTGACGATGCGCAAAGCATTTACCGATTCAGAGGAGCAGATCATACAGGTATATTGCAGTTTCCTGAAATGTTTACGACTAAAAGTATTATCAAACTCGAACAGAATTACCGTTCTACCCAACCGATTTTAGACGTGGCAAATGCATTATTGAGTCAAGCCAGTCTGAAGTATGAAAAGAATCTTTTCACGGAGAAAAAAACAGGAGAACTACCCGGATTAGTAAAGACTTCAACGGAACAGGAACAGTCTCAGTTTTTAGCTCAATACATTTTGCATTTAAGAGAACAAGGCGTTGCATTACAAGACGTTGCGATATTATTCAGAAATTCTAGAGATAGCTTTGATGTTGAAATTGAGTTGAATAGAAGAGGCGTTCCTTATGTGAAATATGGTGGTCAAAAAATTTCCGAAGCCGCACATGTAAAAGATATTCTTGCCCACATTAAAGTGGTTGTAAATAGTAGCGACGTTATTTCCTGGAATCGAATTTTAATGCTAATTGATGGAATCGGGCCAAAATCTGCCGCTGAATTAATGATTTGGATGCAGGGAAATTCAAACGCTGCACCGTCTAAAGCGTATATCGATAAGATTGATGAACTCACAAAACTCATCAGTTCTATAAAGAAAAAGCAAAATCAGGTTCAGCATTGTATGCAACAATTGTTAGAGTATTATGCGCCTATTTGTAAGAAAAAGTATGATGATTATCCTAAGCGTATCAAAGACTTAGAAGCCTTAGTAAGCATGGCTAACCAGTTTGAGGATTTTGAAAAGTTGGTTCAGGATTTAACATTGGATCCGATTGACGGAACCGCTTTGGATACAGAAGCCACTCAAAAGGAAGAGAATCCGCTTGTGTTGAGTACCATTCACTCAGCAAAAGGATTGGAGTGGCACACGGTTTTTATTATTCAGTGCTTAGACGGCGTAATACCGTCCGGTTATTCTGTTGATAAACCTGAAAATTTAGAAGAAGAGTTACGTCTGTTATATGTAGCGTGTACACGAGCTGCCGAGCAATTGTTTATTACATATCCAATTGTTTTGGAAAGCGGTTTTGGTGATTATTTCTCAAATCCATCACGTTTTATTGCCGGAATGAGTGAAAAAATGCTTGAACCCTGGAATTTGGTTCGTGAAACGCCGCAAGTTGATGAGGGTAATCAGCAATTACTGAATTGATTACTATTTCAAATTAAATCATGAAAAAAAATAGTGATATTGAATGGGCTCAAAACATGTCGAGAAATTGAAAACGTAGCGTAGAACCGCGAAGCGTAATCAGAAATTACAATCAGTTTTTTTGCTTCAATAATTTTCGCTGCTCAAACATGTCGTAAATCATCCAAAAAACAGTGTAAGGCGGAATCAAAACCCCAAAAAACAGCTTTAAAGTTTTAGATTTCTTAGGAGGAAGAAGCATCATTCCTGCCATTCCGGCAAACCAAAAAATGATCATCACAAAAACGCCCCAAAGAAATAGTAGCGTTGGCCAAAAGCCCATTCTATCATAAAGCCAGTCAAGCATAAAAAGAGATATTAAGCAGCTGAAAATTCAGTAAATTTCGCCTCAATTTAATCAAATAAACGTTTTAAATCCCCTTCATGAAAAGAAAATTACCGACTGTTGCTATTGTAGGACGCCCAAATGTGGGCAAATCAACCTTTTTTAACCGATTATTAGGGGAAAGAAAAGCAATTGTTGACGACCAATCCGGCGTTACAAGAGATCGTCACTATGCAGAATCAAACTGGAACGGAAGAGATTTTACCATTATTGATACCGGCGGATATGTACCGGAAGATCCGGATTCCATTACAAAAGGTATTCGCGACCAAGTTCACTTAGCGATTAATGAAGCAGACGTTTTATTGTTTATTGTAGATGTTGAAGTGGGTATTACTGATTTAGACCGTGCCGTTTCTTTAATGCTTAAAGAGCAAAGCAGACCTGTAATTGTTTGTGCGAATAAATCAGATAATGAACATAAAAGTTGGCAAGCACCGGAATTTTACGGTTTAGGTTTTGAGAAAGTATTCCCGATTTCAGCTATCAGCGGTTTAGGAACGGGTGATTTACTTGATGAAGTTGTTGAATTGTTGCCTGATGATATTATTATTGAAGATGAAGAGCATAAATACCCGAGATTAGCTTTAATTGGCCGCCCGAATGTGGGTAAATCATCACTGCTCAATGCCTTACTGAAAAACGAAAGAAGTATTGTGAGTGAAGTTGCCGGAACAACACGTGATTCAATCAATTCATTTTTTGAATTTCAGGATCAGATTTATGAATTAGTAGATACAGCCGGACTCAGAAAAAGAACGAAAGTAAATGAGTCGATTGAGTTTTATAGTACCATTCGTACTCAAAAAGCGATTCGTGAATGTGATGTGGCTTTATTGTTAATTGATGCTGTTCAAGGCTTGGAGGCGCAGGATATTCGTGTAATGCGTGAAGCAGAGAAGTTTAATAAAGGGATCATTTTAGTTATCAATAAATGGGATTTGGTTGAAAAGGAAACCAATACGTTGAAAAAGTATATTGATGACATCTATACAAAAATCGCTACGTTGAAATATATCCCGGTAGTTTCTATCTCTGCTTTAACGGGTCAACGTGTGACCAAAGTAATGGAAATGGCTGAAACGGTTATTGAGGAAAGAAAGAAGAAGATTTCTACTTCAAAACTGAATGCATTTTTAGAGCAAATCTTGAAAGAAAGACCGCTTCCGTTGCATAATAGACACCCGTTAACTATTAAATATGGTACACAGGTGAAGATGAATCCTCCGGTTTTTGCATTTTTCATGAATAAACCAAAAGAATTACCGTCAAATTACAGGCGATATATAGAAGCTAAACTCAGAGAAAACTTTGGCTTCGTTGGTGTTCCTGTAACTATGGTGTTCAAAGAAAAGTAGAGGAATTTTACGCTTTTCTTTGCGCTCTATTACAAATCAGATTATTTTTGACACACTTTTTGAAATCCAAACATTATAAAAACCGGTCGATATGGCTCAGGATTTAGAAAAACCAGTTCTTAACGCGTTAAATAAAGATTACTCAACTGAACGTAAGTTGACTGTATTGGAGAAAATGTATCTCCCTGAAATCTTGAAAGGGATGGCATATTCCTTCAAACAAATGTTTCAGCCAACAGTTACTATGCAGTATCCTGAAGTTAAATGGGAGCCGCCAGCAGTATTCAGAGGTCGTCCGGTTTTAGTAAAAGATAATGGCAGAGAACGCTGTGTTGCTTGTGGCTTGTGCGCAAGAGCATGTCCTCCGTTGGCTATTTCTATGCAAGCAGCTGAAACTGACGATGCAAAAGAACGTTTTCCGGATTTCTTCGAAATTAACATGCTTCGCTGTATCTATTGCGGATTCTGTGAGGAAGTGTGCCCTGAAGAAGCCATTGTAATGAGCAAAGACTACGATTTGGTATTTAAATCTCGTGAAGAAGCTATTTATGGTAAAGACCGTTTATTAGTTGATAAAGAAAACTTAAAAGAACGTCTTGATTTCTTACGTGAATATAGAAACGGTCAATTTGGTAAGTTTTGGGATTTCCAAGAAGAAAATAATATCCATTCTGTAAGAAACAGAGATACTAAGTGGGAAACCGGACTTTCCTTAGTTGCGTTATTAGAAGCCAAGGAAGCTCAGGCATCAGCTAAAAAATAAGCTACAAATCAGGTAAACTGGATTTAAATGGATTTTACTAAAACGCAAATAGATCAGTTAATTGACGATGTAAGTTATTTACAGGATGAGGTAGAGGCATTAAAGTACGTAATACATTCCGTGCCTTTCGATGAAAAACCTGCCGGTAAAGAATCTATCATTGAAATGGTAGCATTAATTGATCATGCACAAAAAGTATTTTACAGACCATTCGTTGAATTTGTAGCCGGTTTTGCAAAGCCGGAAGAACCTATCGAAGACGAATTCAGAAAATCGTTCTTGTTTGATATGGAGAAATACGAAACGGTTGATGGTTTATTAGACAAGATAGTGAAGCACAGAGCGGCTTTAATGTCAGTTTTGGTTAAAATGAATGTGATTGACTGGAACAAAAAGGGAGTAGTAAAAGGCAAACCTAAGACCATTTACACCGTTGTTACTGAAATGGTTGAGTTTGAACGTAATCAGCTAAAAATGGTAGCTGATAGAGTTATGACTATGGAAAGAGAGCGATAGGTAAGGTTTCGATGTCGCGAATATTCGACTTCCTGCTTGCATTCTCCATTTATTATCACACCTTTTTGATAGTCAGACTTGCCATAAAAGTTAAACGCTTAGAATACCTTTTCTATGCTTTAGGCATGTTTTCCTTTTCATTGATTTTCGTAAGTAATTACATCGATTATGCGTTCAATCATTTTGGGTATGTTTTCGATGAAACCTTATTACAGGATTGGAGCTCAGTTACGGGAATCGCCCTTATTTTATCCGGATTGGCGTACTTGATTTATGACTCTAAACCGCCTTTCGCCCGCTTTCCGATGAGTTTAAGCTATTTGCCGCTTCTTATAATACCGGCTTATTATTTTGCAATGAATACTTTAGTCTTAAAAGATTGGCTGATAAGTATTTACCAAGGCGGGGCATTAATCGTAGCAATTTTGATGAGTAGTGCGTTAATCCGCAAAAAATTAGATTACATTATTCTGCTTATCGGATATTTAATTATTGCTGCGGCTTATGTATTACATTGGTATGCAATTTCTTTACATGAATCCAGCGATTGGATATGGAAAAGTTTTTTAATAGCGGGAATGTTTATTCTGTTTCATGGATTTAACAAACTGGAAACACCGGAAGAGGAAGCTGAAACAGGTTTAGCTAACCCTTATTCCAATTATCATCAATAACACTTAGAATAACGTACTATGTCAGTATCAGTAGGCAGCTTAGCTCCGGATTTTACATTAAAAAATTCAGATGGTCTGGAAGTGACTCTTTCATCTTTTAAAGGTGAAAAGAATGTAGTGGTATTATTTTTCCCATTAGCATTTACAGGTGTCTGTACCGCTGAATTATGTTCAACACGTGATTCATTATCTATTTACAATGGCTTAAATGCTGAAGTATTGGCCATTTCTGTGGATTCTCATTTCACATTAAAACAATTCAAAGAAGCGAATCACTTAAATTTTAATTTGTTGAGTGATTTCAATAAAAAGACGGCAACCGCATATGGTGCAATTTATGATGATTTCTTTGGAATGGTTGGCGTTGCAAAGCGTTCTGCATTTGTAGTAGATAAAAGCGGCGTGATTCAATATGCTGAAGTATTAGAAGCTGCCAAAGATTTACCAAACTTTGCAGCAATTCAGGAAACATTAAAAGGCTTGTAACCAAATAATAATATCTTATTAAACAGGATTTGTAAGAAAAAGTACAAATCCTGTTAACTACATTTGGAGGAATATGAAAAATAATCTAGTGCTATTCGTTATATCAGTTGTACTACTGTTTTCTTGCTCACATAGTATCACAAAGTTAAACTATATCAATACTAAACCTAATAATGAGCTGGTCGAATCGAAAATCTTAATTAAGCGAGGTATTCATATTGATGACAAGATGGTAAAAGTTGGTGAGATAAAACTAGCTGATTCAGGTTTTTCATGGTCTTGTAGTGAACTTGAGGCAGTTCAAATTTTGAAAAGAGAAGCTAAGATATTAGGGGCTGATTTGATTTTTATTAAATCGGAAAAGTATCCTGATTTTTTTAGCAGTTGTTATAGATGCGAAGCTGAGTTTTATCAAACAAATTCATCAAATTAAGTATCTAATCGAATAACCATTCTTGCAAATACTGAAATTTGGGCGTAATTACGCCTTTTTTTGTTATTGTAGCCCGGTTTATGATTTCTTTTGAACCCAACAAATCCGGAATAATTTGTGTTGATAATGCCTCTCCGAATTCATCGGAGGCATCTCTCGGAAGTTCGTTAGGCAAATTATCGACCGACATTTCATGGATGGCATCGGCGGTTAAAAATGAAACTTCTGCATGTGTTTTCTTATCGATACTCATAAACGGAGAGTCGATAGTAGTAGCTTTTAGTGTGCAGGGAACAGAGCCTTCGATATCACACGTGATATCAGCAATGGCCGAAATATTGAAATCAGCGCGTGATAAATCGTCCAAAGTGAAAAATAACGGTGCATTGGGATCCCAGTAAACCGCATTGATAAATAAATCAATTTCAGACCAATACTCATTAAATCGCGAAACATATAAATCCGGATGTTTAAAGAAATACTGAAGATTGAAGCTATTATCTGTTTTTAGTTTGTAGAGGACATCAGTTGTCAATTTGGTATAAACGTGTTTATCACCTGTATAAGTCAGAAATTCGTCGATTGACAAACAAGTGATTCCTGCTTGGTCTAGCAATTCCCAAGAACCTCGTGCAACTCTGCCATCTCCGGAAACGGCAATTTTTAGAGGTTTGAGAGAGGATAGGTCTAATTGAGATTTCAAATCATTATAATCGAAACAGGAGTGAGCGGGTATTAATGATGGAGTATTATGTATTTCCGCCCAAAGACGTAAACCGTTGTATGCACCTACTACACCAGCCCAACGTCCGAATGCAACTAAACGTTGGCCATGTTCATTTACCAAAGTCTCATAATCAACTAATGTAATCCCTTTGTCGACAATCGTTTGAAGTAACTTCTTGTTATAAGATTGTTTTTTGATGGTATGTGAAAAGAAAAAGTACGTTTTGCCGGGAACCAGTGATTGAATAGGAACTTCTTTCACTCCAAAAAGAACATCGCAATGAGAAATATCATTGGATAGTATAGCTCCTGCTTTTTGATATTCTACATCGCTAAAACAACGTAAATCAGACGGTTGAACGTAGAATTCAATTTTCGGAAATTGTTTTATTAGTTCAGAAACTTGATTTGGAGTAAACGGTACTCGATTATCAGTAGGGATTTTTTCTTCTTTTATGATTCCAATGCGCATTTCAATCGTATTAATGAACTTTAAAAATGGGCAATTATGAGGAGAATCGCATCCCAAAAATGGATTTAAATCTCGACTATATCAGTTATAACTAAAATCAGGTTTAAAACTTCATTTGCAATACCTATTTTGAAACCATTAACTGTTTAATTCTACACTATGAAGTCGTTTTTAAGTCTATTAGTACTGGTAAGTATTCATACAATTGCTTTTTCCCAATCTCAAAAACTCGAAAATCCTAAAATTTTACTCGTTACCGCCCATCCTGATGATGATGCCTTGTTCTCTGGATTTGTGTATCGAATGACTCACGAATTTGGCGCCTCAGTAGATTTAGCATTAGTAACCAATGGTGAAGGAGGTTATCGCTACAGTACCCTTGGAGAAGCCATTTACGGTCTTGAATTAACAAAAGAAGAAATAGGAAGAAAACATTTACCGCGAATTCGCAAAATGGAATTAATGAAAGGTGGAGCCATTGTAGGAATTCGTAATTACTTCTTTTTAGATGAACAAGATTCCGTTTACACACAAAACATGGAAGAAGTATTTACAGCACATTGGGATACTGCCAGAGTTAAGCAACGTTTTCGCAAGATTTTAAATGAAGGTTCTTATGATTTGGTGATAACGATGTTGGCAACAGAATCCACTCACGGACATCATAAAGGAGCTGCCATTTTAATGATGAAGACGGTTATGGAATACCCAAAAGAAAAACGCCCGATTGTGCTTTCAGGAACCATGTTTTCCCATAGCCAAGGCAAACCTGATGTATACACGGGTTTTCCTAATTACCCGATTACATCGGTTTCTAATCCCAAAGCCTACTTTACTTTCGACAGAATGCAGAAATTTGGTTTTAATGATAAGCTCAATTATCAAATAATAGGAAATTGGGTAATTGCCGAGCATAAGTCGCAGGGTTCCATGCAATTGTTAATGAATCGCGGCGAAATTGAATGTTATTGGTATTTAGATATAAATGATCCCAAAAGACAGGCAGATGTAGAACACCTTTTTAAACAAACCAGCCCACAAATTGGTAAATAAAAAAAGCCCTGAATTCAGGGATTT
>SBGQ01000031.1 GCA_006226965.1 bacterium
CGGATCTGCGAATTAGTGAGTTGTGTTAAAGGCGCCGTTTTGGATGTTTGTGTTGACATCAGAAAAGGTTCTCCGACTTTTGGCGAAACGTTTTCTATTGAATTGAATGATGAAAATCGCTTTATGTTATTCATTCCCAAAGGATTGGCTCATGGGTTTTCGGTGCTGAGCGAACAAGCCGATTTCTTTTATAAATGTAGCGATTATTATTTGCCAAGCGCTGAAAGAGGTGTTTTGTGGAATGATGAAGCGCTGGGAATTAATTGGAAAGTACAACAACCGATTTTATCAGAAAAAGACACTAAACATCCTGTTTTAAGCGAAATACTAACTAAAGATTTACCTGTTTTTAAAGATTGAATTTAAAAGTGTATTGTCAGGATTTATTTCTCTGAGTTAAAATTCATTTAAATTCGAAAATGATTTGTGATTATTGACAAATCAACACAATTTACCCCAAGATTTAACCACACAAACATTCCCATACATCATGGAAACCCATTCAAAAGAATCGTTAAAGTTTTTAGAAGAATTATTAATTACTCCGTCACCTACAGGTTTTGAGTCAGCCGGCCAACAGGTTTGGTTAAACTATTTAAAACCAATTTCTGACGAAGTAGTTACGGATCCTTATGGTTCAGCAGCAGTAGGCATAAAAGTCGATACAAAAGCAAAAACTGTTGTATTAGAGGCTCATTGTGATGAAATCGGAATGATGATAAACTATGTGTCAGATCAAGGTTTTATTTACGTAACTCGTTTAGGTGGTAGTGATGTTAGCATAGCCCGTGCTAAAAAAGTATTCATCCATACAAGAAATGGAATTGTATCTGGCGTTGTTGGAAATACGGCGATTCATATTCAGGATAAAGAGAACACCAAGAAGCCTCAATGGTCGGAATTGTTTATAGATATCGGTGTAAAAACAAAAGAAGAAGCTCTAGAACTGGTTCAGGTTGGTGATCCGATTACCTATGTGGACGATTTTGAATTCATGAACGATGAAATTTTGTGCGGAAGAGCTCTTGATAATCGAATTGGCGGATTTATAATCGCTGAAGCATTTAAACGTCTGGCTGAGTTAAAATCAGAATTGAAAGTAAATGTGTTTGCTGTGAACAGTGTCCAGGAAGAGATAGGTGGATACGGCGCTAGAATGATGACACATCGAATTAAACCGGACTTCGCAATTGTTACAGATGTTACCCATGCAACAGATACTCCGGGAATAAATGTAAGAGAACATGGCGAAGTAAAACTTGGTTCAGGGCCAACTATTACACATGGCTCTGCAAATCATCCAAAATTTGTTCAGTTTATTGAAGAAACAGCCGATAAAAAATCAATTCCTGTTCAACATGAGGCAACAAGCATCCGAACAGGAACGGATACCGATTCAATTTTCTTTCAAAATGGTGGTGTTGTAAGCGCTCTTATTTCATTGCCGTTGCGTTATATGCACTCTCCGGTTGAAATGGCATCCATCAAAGATGTAAATAATTTAATAGATTTAATGGTGCAGTCCGTATTGAAAATGAAGAAATCCCAAGATTTTTCTATACTTAAGGGCTGATAATCAGACAGAAATTCATGAATACAGAAAATAAATCGCTTCGTTTAATTGCCATTATCGCTTTCTTAAGTGTTGGCTTTTTATTGCCGCAGGCAAGTATGGCTCAATTAGAGATTGGTGGGGGTGTTTTAATAAGAAGCATGAAACCGGGAACAGGCTGGGGTTTATCAGGCGAATTGGGAATTCCAACTGATGGTGATTGGCGAATGGCGTTACGTGCAAGTATTGGTATGTTCGGTGCTTCTATTCCTGATTACAGAGAAATTGCTGATATTGATTGGACTCATGGGGATACAACTTATGTTAAACCATACGACGGTTTAAAAATGTCGTCGTTTGATCGTTCTGTCGGTTTTAGGATTTATTATCAAGTAACTGAATTTCAACCTTATTTCGGTATTAGCGCAACCTATGCATATAACGATATAGAAGAACCGGCTAATGAATCGCTTGATTATTTAGATCGTTCTCTCAATTTCGATTACATCTTAGGTGCTTCCTATATGATGACCGATCATTGGAATTTTTTATTAGAACTTCAAATGACGAATGTTACCAGAGCAAATTATATTGCTAATGAAGGTTTTGTAAGTTTCAATTTCGGCATATCCTATCGATTCGGAACCAATCGATTCTCTAACGTTTACGAGTAACTTGTTTACCAATGTTTGATAACCAAACAGACCCGCACGGAAATGCAAGTATAGCAGCTTCCGGTGCAGTTCTTGATAGTGCATCCCAAGTTATTTTATTAGTACATGGAAGAGGTGCAACGGCTCAAAGTATGTTTTCCTTGGGGCAGTTATTTGCCGATATAAACACCACATTAATCGCACCGCAGGCTAGTGGGAATACATGGTATCCTTACAGTTTCATGGCAGATGAATCAATGAATCAGCCTTTTTTAGATTCTGCGATTAATGTATTGGATAACATTGTTAAACGACTAAAAAGCCAAGGATTTAGTGAAAATCAAATCATTTTAGTAGGGTTTTCGCAAGGCGCATGTTTAAGCTTAGAATTTGCAGCGCGAAGTGGGTATGCCTTTAAATTAGTTGCAGGTTTAAGCGGTGGTTTAATCGGTGAACAGTTGCAAACTTCTAGATATCAACAAAATTTGAGCACACAAAACATATTTTTGGGTTGCAGTGATGTCGATTTTCATATTCCGGTTGAAAGAGTTCACGAGACAGAAAAAGTATTCATTGAACGTGGCGCGCACGTAAAAAAAGTCATTTACCCTAATATGGGGCATCACGTTAATGATGATGAAATCGAAATTATAAAGACACTTTTAAGTAACTAACTTATTGTTAATATTGGTTTTTATTGTAGAATTATCATGTAGTTGCTTGTTTGTTTAATAATTAATAATTTAATATTAAAT
>SBGQ01000064.1 GCA_006226965.1 bacterium
GCTTTTTTTAGCAGCATTGATAGTTCAATTGTCTTATTGTTCTCATACAAACTGGAAATATTTTTTTGCTGATAATTGAACACTTCTTATTGTGTAAACAAATGACTCCTACATTATTTGTTTAGATGCAGAAGTCATTTGATAGTAGTACCTCAAGATTCCGTATTAAGTGTATAATAGTTTCTTTCTCTAAGATTGATAGTGTTTAAGAAATCGGTTTTGAGAATTTCACTTGTTTTTAATCGTTAGAACCTAGTATATATTTTCGGTTAATAAGAATTGTCATTTGCTCGGCAACCCAAGTCGCATTAAATGCAAATGCGCCGGTTACCATGTTGTTTTTTTCATCAACAATCATCGTTAACGATTTTTCTTTGTAGGTATCCTTCGTTGGGCTTACAATTAAATTTGCACCTCTTCTGGCCAATACTTCTTGCATATCAAAATGCAAATACTTTCCATAACCGGAAATATTCATCCATTCTTTTTCAGCCCATGTAGGGAAGCAGGTAATAGTTTTTCCTTTAACTAAATATTCGCCATTCGATAGGATTACATTGATTAATGAGGCGACTCCATGACCTGCAGTACCTATAACACCACCATTTTCATGAATTTTTGAGGTAATAGTTGCAATCCGTTCATCATTTACAACATCAAAATACTGACCATGTCCACCCGGATAAAAAACAGCAACATATTCTTTGTAATTAACTTCGCTTGGACTTAATGTATTGGACACTTTTTTAATGTAGAGGCTATCTGATACAATATCCATTAGATCGTTTGTAACTTCGCCATAAATTGAAGCTTGCCCTCCGTAAGGGGTAACAATATCAATTTCAAAACCCTGTTGTTTGAAATATCTAAAAGGATTTGCTATTTCTTTTAGATATGTGCCGCTTTTTTCAACTCCAACAGAATCTCTGTTAGTTGATACGATTAAAATTTTATGTTGTGCACTTACACAAAGAGGAAAAAAAAGAGATAGATAAATTAGGATTGTTTTCATATTTCGTTATTGTGTTCTTACAAAAAAGAGCGCAATAACGAATCTGGTTAAATTATAGTTTCAGTAAGTGTAAAATATTTACAGCTAGTTATGCTGAGGTGGATAGTAATCAAAAGTCCAAATATCTACAAAAAGAATTTTCACTAAATGATACAGCTAATTAATGGTTCATAATTTTTTATCAGATGTTTATTTCGTTCTTTTGGGTATGAATAGCAGTAAACTCTACATGCTTATAGTTTTCTTTATCAGTCTTTTGCAGTGGCGAGTCTTCTATAAAAAAATTCAAAATAAGATTCTATTAGACATGTGATAATTGATTAAACGGCTTTACGTGACAAACTGTTAAGACTTTAATATTGATAATGAACATTACTAAATCGAAGTCAGAAATATTTTTATCGTCAAATTAACTCAGTTTCTTCTCAAATTCTTTCCTTACTCAGCGGGTAAAAATTGGTATTTTCAGGTAAATAAAAATCGTTTAGAAATAGCATGAATCGATTAAAAGGAAAGAAAGCTTTAATTACCGGGGCAACTGCCGGAATAGGAAAAGCCATTGCTCATCAACTCGCAGATTTAGGTGTTCATTTAATTTTAACAGGAAGGCGAAGTGAACGTTTAGTTGAATTAAAATCAGAGATCGAATCTTCATATGGTGTGCAAGTACAGACTTTACACTTCGATATCAGAAGCAACAAAGAGGTAGAAGATGCGCTTTCTGAAGTTGATTTAGAAAGCGTCGATTTGCTGATTAACAATGCAGGTTTAGCTGCCGGAGTCGATCCCGTTCATAAAGCGGATTTAGCAGATTGGGAGCAGATGATAGATACCAATATCAAAGGTTTGCTGTATATCTCCCGATTAATTACTCCTGTTATGGCAGCAAAAAAATCCGGTCATGTATTGAATTTGGGTTCCATTGCCGGACACGAAGCTTATCCGGGCGGAGTTGTATATACAGCAACTAAGCATGCTGTTACTGCCATCAATAAAGCTATGAAAATGGATTTACACGGTACCAATGTAAGAGTGAGTATGATTTCTCCGGGCTTAGTAAATACAGAATTTTCAACCATTCGATTTAAAGGTGATTCACACCGCGCTGATTCAGTTTATGCAGGAATAGACCCGCTCGTAGCCGATGATATTGCTGAAATTGCTGTATTTATTTTGAATCGCCCGGCTCATGTTGATATTATGGATGTGGTTGTATTCCCGACAGCACAATCTGCTGCAACTATGGTTTTCAGAGGCTAGAATGCGTTATATCACACTTATTATTATTGGTATTGCACTTTTGGGTTGTCAAAAACCGAAATGGTATCAGTTTGAGGCACAAGGAAATTCAGTTCCAAAGTTTTCTGCAGATACCGCTCATAAATTTGTTCAAACACAGGTAGAGCAGGGCAGTCGTGTTCCCGGTAGTGAAGCACATCTACAAACCAAAAACTGGTTGGTGAATCAGTTAAAATTGTATGCCGGAAAATCGAGTGTCGGAGCTCAGAAATTTAAGCAAGTGGTTTATGGCGATACGCTAACAATGTACAACATTATTGCCAGTATAAACCCCGGTGCAAAAGACCGAATTATGTTGTGTGCCCATTGGGATTCGCGTCCGAGAGCGGATGAAGCATCGACAAAAGAATTACAAGAGCAACCTGTAATCGGCGCTGATGACGGTGCTTCCGGCGTTGCCGTACTTTTAGAGTTAGCTCGTGTAATGAGTACAAAAACTCCTGAAATCGGAGTAGATATAATCTTGTTTGACGGTGAAGATTACGGCAAAAAAACAGATTTAAGTCATTATTTCCTAGGTTCCAGACAATGGGCAAACAATCCGCCTGTAAAAGGCTACAATCCTAGATTTGCCATTTTATTGGATATGGTAGGGGCAAAAGGAGCCACATTTTACCGTGAAGAGTTTTCAGCGAGTGAAGCTCCCTATTTAGTTGATGGAGTTTGGAAAATCGCTGATGAATTGGGTTTTAGTGATACATTCATCAACAAAAAAGGCGCTCCGATTGCAGATGACCACTACATTTTAAATTCGGTTTTACCGTTTCCGACGATTGATATAATAAATCACGGAGTTGATGCAAGAGGGAATGTAATTTTCCCCAAACATTGGCATACCGAACATGATACAATGGATATCATCGATAAAAATACATTAGAAAAAGTCGGTTCAGTTTTACTCGAACTTATTTACAACAGAATTCCGGTGCAATCATGACCAATACATTAGAAATTACCTATCACATAGATGAACCTTTTCAGGATGCGTTAATCGCTGAATTATTCGATTTGGGTTTTTCCGGTTTTGATCAACATGCTACATACATGCAGGCTTTTATTGAAGAGCCTGTTTTTCATGAAATAGATAAAAACGTTTACGAAGATATTTTAGAGCCATTTGGCGGACTCGAAATTGAAGGGAATACCATTGTTCATCACCCCAAAAACTGGAATGAAGAGTGGGAAAAAACGATACAGCCAATTACAGTTGGGGAGTATTACATTCGTCCGACCTGGAACACTGAGACCTTTCCAACAGGAAAAATCGAATTAATTATTGACCCCAAAATGGCTTTTGGAACGGGTTATCATGAAACAACTCGTTTAATGTTACATGCGCTTACAGCATACATCAAACCGAATGACTCTGTTCTTGATGTTGGTACAGGAACCGGGATTATAGCCATTGCGGCGCTAAAAAAAGGTGCAAAAGAAGCTTTTGGTTTCGATATTGATGAATGGAGTTTTGCCAATGCCCAAGATAATGCCACCTTAAACGGTATCGAAAGCGGACTTTCTATTCGATTAGGTTCTTTCGAAACAGTTCCTGATGAAACTTATGATGTGGTGATTGCAAACGTGAATCGTTCTGCCATTTTAGCTTTGAAGCAAGATATTGCAAAGCATTGTAAGCCAAACGGTTATATATTATTGTCAGGTTTGTTGAACACGGAAGCATTTATCATAAAGGAAGATGCTGTATTTACCGGATTGCAGTTATTAGAAGAAGTCTCAGAAGGAGATTGGACTGGTTTGATATACCAAAAAGTCTGATTTTCAGTTCTTAAACTACTCTTGAAATTCTATCTTATCACAAAAAGAAGATATCTATGAAAGTAAAAATTAAACGACTGAACGAACACTACTTGTTAGAAGCTCAAAATGCTGACGGAAATCGAATGTTGATGGATGCTAATCCGTCAATTGGCGGAACAGGCGCAGGAGTTCGTCCGATGGAAGTTGTTTTAATGTCATTAGCCGGCTGTTCCAGTATCGATGTTTTATCCATCTTAAAAAAAAGCAGACAAGTGGCAACAAATTTCAATGTAGAAGTGGATGCTGAACGTGCTGATGCCGTTCCGGCGGTATTTACAAAAATCCATGTTGAGTATCAGATTGAAGGCGATGTGGATGTTGATAAAGCAAAACGTGCCATTGAATTAAGTATGACAAAATACTGTTCCGTTACAAAAATGTTAGAACCGACTGTTGAAATTACTCATGCACTTCGTCTGAACGGCGAATTGATGAATTAAAGGAATCACCATGAAAAAAATATCGTTACTGTTTAGCTTATCTCTTGTTTTGTTCTTTTCTTGCACAGATTATAAACGTCCGTCGCAAGGTCGTTTTTTTGAAGTTTTAGTTGTGATGGATTCCACACAGTTTCAATCGCCCTTAGCAGATTCAATTCGAGCAACGTTTGGCGGTTCTTGGATGACCTTGCCGGCTCCTGAAAATCGTTATGATTTACGTTTCTTTTCCATCAAAACAAAAAAAGATTTAGAGTACGCAAAACAAGCCAGAAATTTGATTTTAGCTGCTCCGCTCGACGAAAAAAGTATCGTTGCTGATTTCGTAGCTTCTCTGTTAAGTGATGAAGTAATCCAAAAAGTGAACAGCGACGAATTGAATGCCATTCGTTTAGAAGATAAATGGGTGTTAAATCAATGGATATTGATGCTTACGGGGTCAACACAGGAAAGCGCAACGGCTTATTTATCAGAACATCAGGATTATTTGATGGAATCGTTGAATGAGCGTGAACGCAAGCGTTGGATGTACGAAGTCTATGATAAGGGGCGCCAAGTTGCACATGAAGATACTTTGTGGAATGAATACGGTTGGAAAATCGGAATTCAACACGATTACAATAAGCATATTGATGAATTGGGATTTGTATCGTTCCGCAGATTACTTGCGAATAATGATCGATGGATTTGGGTATGGTGGAAAGACAATGTCACCGATTTACGCTTCTTAAATCCAACTTGGGTGAATGCTGCCAGAGATTCTATCATGGAAAAACATATAAGAGGTTCGCGCGAGAACTCGTATGTACAAACTGAATATCGCAGAGATATTGAACAACAAATTAAAACCATGAACGGCAGATATACCATTCAGACCAATGGAACTTGGAGAATGGAAAACGATTTGATGGGCGGACCATTTGTGAATTATACCATGTATGATGAAGCACAGCGCCGATTGTATATGGTTGAATTTGCTCAGTTTGCGCCGAAATTGGCAAAGCGTAATTTTGTTAGACAGTTTGAGTCGATGGCACTTACCTTCGAAACTGACAGCCTTTTTAAAGGATATCCGGATATAGTTTTACCGAATGAATGAGCCGGAAATTTTATAAGGAAATACAGAACGAATTAGAACTTCTTAGCGATAAAAACCGCTTACGTAAACTCAGAATGGAAAACCGTTCTGAGTTTATTCATTTAAGTTCCAATGATTATTTGGGTTTAGCACAGGATAAAGATTGCCTGAATGCAGGATATGAAGCAGCTCAACAATTTGGAAACGGCGGACAATCATCCCGATTAGTTTCAGGAAATGCTTCGATTCATGTTGTATTGGAACGGGAATTATCAGAATGGCTTGCTTACGAATCAGCATTGCTTTTTCCGTCCGGTTATCAGTTAAATACAAGTGTATTATCGGCTATCGGGACAAAAGAAACGCTGTTTTTAGCTGATAAACAGATTCACAATTCAATGGTTAAGGGTGCCTTACAGTCACAAGCTGAATTTAAACGTTTTCGTCATAACGATGTAAAACATGCCGAATCCATTTTGGAAAAAGAGCGATCTAAGTACAAATTTTGCTGGATTTTAGTTGAATCGTTATACAGTATGGATGGAGATAAAGCTCCGTTAAATGAATTAAACAAACTTGCAAATTTGTACGATTGTTTGCTTTATGTTGATGAAGCCCATGCACTTGGAGTTTATGGTGAAAAAGGGAGAGGTTTAGCCTTTCCGATGAAACCGGATGTTATAGTCGGAACTTTTGGTAAAGCATTTGGCTCAAATGGCGCGTTTCTTGCAAGCAGTGCCGACATGATTCAATATATGGTGAACAAATCAGGCGGATTTATTTATTCAACGGCATTAAGCCCGTTTTCGGCCGGTGCAGCTAAAATGGCTTTACAGAAAATTATGCTGATGGACGCGGAAAGAAATCGTTTATCAGATTGGTCAAAACGTATCCGTTCTGCTCTAAAAGAAAAAACGGTTGAAGGTGACTCGCCAATAATTCCCTGGATTGTCGGTTCTGATAAAAATGCGTTAGAATTAGCAGAAACATTAAATAATGAAGGATTTTTTGCAACGGCAATTCGTCCGCCAACGGTTGCAGAAGGAACAGCCAGAATAAGAATTACCTTAACCGCAAGAGTTAGTGATCTTGAATTAGCACGATTAGAGGAGTTTATAAGATGCCAAGCATAGCCTTTTTTCACGGTTGGGGATTTGACAGAGATTTTTGGGGAAACGTAAATCTTGGTGCAGGTTGGGATACTTATGTGTTTGACAGAGGATATTTCGGAACTCAAGAATTGTATGAAGATTTACCTCGTGTTGATTTAATCGTAGCGCACTCGTGGGGTTTACATTGGGTTCCTGATTATTTGTTCAAAAATGCTTCCGGAATAGTTGTTTTAAATTCGTTTTTAAGCTTTCCACCAGACCATAAACTAGAACAGATTAAAACACTTCGCATCTTAGATAAGATGATGAAAGGTTTTGAAGATGACCCACATACCGTTTTAGAACAATTTTATTTGAATGTGTTTGCACCACAGACGGTTCCATGGGATTTACCTGATTTCGTACATGATACCTTGCTTTTGCATGATTTAGAGCAAATGAAATCCAGAGTTTTTGATATGCGAAAAGTAAATCCGAATACTAGATGGCTTATTATGCAGGGAAAAAAAGATGTTATACGTGCCTATCAGGGTGAGCAGGAGTGGGATTCCATTAAAAAAAATGCACGATATAAAGCAATTGAGTCAGCCGGACATGCAATTTGGAAAACTCATACCCAAGAATGTATTCAGTCCATCAGATTATGGTTAAAAACTGTATTTTAGCTGTCCCATGATTGGAAATAAATGGTATATAACCGACGAGTTTTCGAAGTATGCACGTGAATATGATCACTACGCGTTCATACAAAAGCGAGCAGCAAAACAATTTGCTGAACTCATACACTCACGTTTAAATGGTATTCAACCTCGTTTTCTTGAAATCGGAAGCGGCACGGGTTTATTAACCGAAGAACTGATGCAACGTTTTCCTGATTCCTATTTTCATATAACGGATATCTCGGAACGAATGCTAAAATATGCATTTGATAGAACTCAAAAGTTTGAACAGGCTGTAAAGTTGTTCGAAGAGTTAGACGGTGAAGACATGCCGGGATATTTTCAGTCTGATGCCGATGTCATGGTTTCTGCGTTTACGATTCAATGGTTTGATAACCCGGAAGAATCAATCTTAAAAACGTTTAAACAGCTTCCGGAATGTGAGCAGGCATACATTTCCTATCTTGGTGCCGGAAGCTTTCCTGAATGGCGCCATTATGCTCAGTTAGCCGGAGTGCCTTACACCGGAAATACACTTCCTAAGGAAGATAAGATTGAGTCAGCGTTGCGAAAAGAGGGATTTCAGGTGAAGGCGCATGTACAATGGATGAATCAGGTTTATCCGAATGCCTTGTCGTTTTTCAGTTCGATTAAACATATTGGAGCCGGTCATAATTTGAACGATCAATTGTTAAGCCCTGCACAATTACGCCGTTTACTTCGTGTTTGGGATACCGATTGCAGTTACGGTGTTGAAGTCCGCCATAAAGTCGTTTTTTTAGAGATAGAACGATAAAGTTGGATGTCATTTTCCCCGAATACTTTAAAGGGGAATCTAATGCGGTTTACGAATTAGTTTTTACTCTTGAACGAATCAAACTTTTAATTTGAAAAGTGACTTCCGTAAACGCGAGAGTTACAGGCGTTTTTATCATGCCTTTGAAAATGGGCATCTTGTATGATTTACGATGTAGAAAATGCTTGTGAATGAATCAAACTCATAATTGAAAAGAGACTTCCGTAAACGCGAGAGTTACAGGCGTTTCTGTCATGCCCGTGAATACGGGCATCTTGTATGATTTACGATGTAGAAAATACTCTTGAACGAATCAAACTTTTAATTTGAAAAGAGACTTCCGTAAACGCGAGAGTTACAGGCGTTTCTGTCATGCCCGTGAATACGGGCATCTTGTATGATTTACGATGTAGAAAATGCTAGTGAACGAATCGAACTCATAATTGAAAAGAGACTCCCGCACCCCAGAAAGTGACGCTTTATTTACACATCACGGCCTTTCCAACTCACCGAACGTTTAAACAATCGATCGAAGAGCACAAGTACACCTAAATACTGAAACCAAATAACACCTAGAATGTGCAGAGGTACAAAACGCAATTTCCAGTTAAAATGCGAATGCAACCAATATCGTTGGAAAATTGGAATCAACAATAGCACATAACACAAAAGTGCACCATACCAAAACTCGTGTTTCACATAAAAAACGAGCATACCTAACGGCAGAATAAAACTGATAAAGTGTAAAAAACCGGAAAACATAAATGTGAAATAAGAGTAGTCGAATCCGGCAAAAAAGTTTTTCCTAAAACCAGCCTGAATCTGAGAATAGGTATGATACATACGGCAATAAACGGCGTCTTGTCCGCTAAAATTCTGAACAGGAATTCCGTTCGAAATACATGCTTTAGCTAATTGAACATCTTCCACAACCTGATTCTTAACGTTTTCGTGTCCGCCGATTACATCATAAGAAGTACGTTTAAAAGCCATAAACTGACCGTTTGCAGCCGCAAATTTCGAAGCAAAAACAGATTTGATTGACTCAGGAAGCCAGCGCGGTGATTTTTCAGTGTAGCGTAAATACAAAAAGCTAAACAGAGAGTAATAAACCAATGGAATAATGAGATGTTCGGAAATAGTAACGAGCTCTTGCTCAGGCCAAATACTAATCAATCCTGTGTTATGATTTGCCTTAAATTGTTCAACAACAGCTTCAATCGTATGTGGTTCCAAATGCGTATCTGCATCAATAAAAAGGATGATTTCTCCGCTCGCTTTTTTACTGAGCTGATGACAAGCCCAGTTTTTACCTAACCAACCTACAGGTTTTAAATGCCCGGAAAGAATCGTGAGATTAGTGCCGATGTTGCGTTTAATTTCATGCAAAATTTCAGGTGTTTTATCAGTGGATTCATCATCTAAAACAAGTACCTCAATATTTGGATAGGTTTGATGCAAGGCACTTCTGACACACGTATTTATCGAGAGTTCTTCGTTTCTGGCTGGAATGCAAATCGAAACCAATGGTGCTTCAGATTGGAAAGGATTTACTCGTTCAGAATCGTGTTCTAACACATCGTGAATTGGTTTTATATATACAATATTTCGAACAAACGTAATCGAAATAAACACTAAAAAAAGGAAAGCCAGACTCAATAAACTCAATAATATCATATAAATAGATTTTTATACTGCTCGTACTTTTTTGCAATTGCATCTTGTTTTATGCATTGTAACTGCGATTTAAAATAGGCTTCGTGATCGTGTAAGGAAGTGTTTTTCTCAAACGTATCACCGATATGAATCCATAAAACGGGTTTTTTAGAGTAAAACTGCTCTACGTAAGTCACTATAGGAACAACACATGTTGAAGGTACTTGTTTAATTATGCGTTGATAACCAGATTCAAACTGCATTGTTTCAGAATCGTTCGGAAAAATGGCACCTTGCGGATAAATGAAAAGACAAGAGCCCTTTTGTTGCAGATGTTCGGCTCCGTATCGAAGTGATTCCACAGCTTTTCTGGGATTTTGCCGATTGATTGAAAACACATGGAACTTTCGAAAAAAGGAATGCTTCTGCAGTTGTTCTTCATCCATAATGCCTTTGGGATTTAAAAACGGAAACAACTTAGAATGCAACAAAATCGGTAATAATCCATCCCACCAAGTGTAATGATTCATCAAAAAAAGAAAGGATGATTCCTTAGTAATTAACTCTGAATTCCTTACAAAAACACGATGAAAATGGCTGCGGTACGAAAACTGAACATATTTCGAGAATAACGCATATAAAACGGGAGATGGCGTATCTTTAATAAAATTTTCAGTTGAATTCGTTGATTCTTTCATGCAGGAACAAAAAGACATTACTCAATACAGTGCCGAATATACACAAGAACTTAGCCCGACACTTAAAAACATTATTTCATTGGCAGAGAAAGAATTGGCCTATACAGATATGTTCAGTTCAGCAATTGAATTGAGTTTGTATCAACATATTATAACGGTATCTGCTTATAAAACGGTTTTAGAATTGGGTATGTTTTGCGGATTATCAACCATGGCATTCGCAGAAGCTGTTCCGGCTGATGGAAGTGTACTTACCATTGAACCTAACGGACGTTATATTGATTTGGCACAGCGTGCCTGGATACATGCTCCTCACGCATCAAAAATAGAAATAAGAAAAAACTGGGCGAATTTGGAAATCCCAAACCTGATTTCAGAGAATCGAATGTTCGATTTTATTTTTATTGATGCAGATAAAGACAATTATCCGGTCTATTACGATATCCTGTTAAACCGATTAAACAAAAACGGAACCATGGTTTTAGATAATATGTTTTGGTACGGAAAAACCGCTGATAAAAGCGATAAAAAGGGGATAGTAATACAAAGACTTAACGAGCAGATTAAACAAGATGAGCGTGTTACGGCTACATTTCTTCCTATTCGCGACGGGGTTGTGTTAATTCGTAAAAGATAAGTGTGTAAAAACACAGATTAGTTGTGAGCATAAACACTTGGCATTACTGTATTTATCAGATATTATGCAAGTGCTAGGGTAAATACTGGTAAAGGTTTTGAATTATGGTATTCATAGCAAAACTTTACCGAGAGTTAGAGTGCAAACCTCGATTGGAAACGGTCGGGGTTTTCTTATTTTATAACAGAACTAATTTTCAGTACCATGACTAAAAATGTTTTAATTCTTGATGATGATTCGCTCCATCGTCATTATATGTGTGATTTGATAAAACAACATACCGGAGATGATGCTCATGTTTGGGAAGCCGGAAACGCACAAGAAGCCATGAAACACTTAAGCACGCAGCCAATTGATTTATGTATTTTTGATTTGCAATTGCCTGATAAATCCGGAATAGATGTAGCTAAAGAGGTTTGGGATAAAGATCAAAGCATGAGGATTTTGTTTTGGAGTCAGCATTCAGATGAGTTATATGTTCGTAAACTTTTCTCCATCGTTCCTGAAAAAGCTGTTTACGGTTTTTTGATTAAGACGGCTTTAGAAGACCAAATTTTAAATGCTATCCAATACATTCTAGATTATGACCAATGTTGGATTGACCCAAAAATCAGAAAAGTAAAGAATACAACGTTTGATAAAAACACGGGCTTAACCGATGTTGAGTACGAAACCTTGGTTGACTTAGCTTTAGGTTTGTCTGATAACGCTATTGCACAGCGTCGTTTTATAACCAAACGAGGTGTTCAAAACCGTTTAGCTTCTTTGTATTCAAAATTAGGCGTTACAGACGAACAATATGTTTCTGACAAATGGGGAAACTTATTTAGTCCAAGAACTCGTGCTGTTACCTTATCTGTCATAAGAGGTTTAATAAACCAGCAAGCATTAGATCAGGAAAATCAGTATTTACAGCAGTGGACTAATAAATACGTGTAAATAATGGCTGAAGCCAATCTGAAAAACAAGCTTTATACAATCATTTTTGAAGCTGAAACGAAAGCCGGTAAACTGTTCGATGTATTACTGGCTTTTGCTATTTTAGCGAGTCTGATGGTTGTTTTTTTGGATTCAGTTCGATCTATCAGAGAAGTTTACGGTGAGATTCTCCTTATTCTGGAATATGTATTTACCGTTCTGTTCACCATAGAATATGTGATTCGGTTGATGGTGGTTCAAAAACCCCTTCGTTATGCTCGTTCTTTCTATGGAATCATAGATATCGTAGCGATTTTACCGACTTATCTGATGGTGTTTATTCCCGGAGTACAAACGTTTTTATCAATCAGAGTTATTCGATTGCTAAGAATTTTCAGGATTCTAAAATTGGTTTCTTACATTGATGCAGCTAAAACAATAGGTATTGCATTAACCGAGAGCCGAAAAAAAATCAGTGTATTTATCTTTGCTGTTTTAATTACTTCAACTCTATTCGGTTCGGCTATGTATATCGTAGAAGGTGAGGAAAACGGCTTTACCGATATCCCGACATCAATTTATTGGACGATAGTTACCATGACAACTGTTGGTTACGGAGATATTTCTCCGGTAACGCCGCTTGGCAAGTTGATTGCCGTTGTTTTAATGATAATGGGCTTTGGAATTATTGCCGTTCCGACCGGAATTGTAACCGCAGAAATGGCCTTACAGTCACAGAAGAAACCGCAAAAATCCTTCACGGAAACCTGTCCGAATTGTTTGTATGAAGAGCACGATAAAGACGCCGTTTACTGTAAAAAATGCGGTTCCCGTTTAAACGAGGCTTAGTTATCGTAAATGATACGCTAACTCCAGCATATCATAAAAGCCGATATTCGAGAAATAAAAGGTAAAACTGTATATCAGAATAATAAAGTAAGGAACGGCAGTTTTTAACAGGTCTTTCGTGGTTGTTTTTCTGCCGGATTTCATTACATCGTTTAAAGCAAAAAAGAAAGAAAATAAAACCATAAACAGATACATCATACTGAAAATCAGTATCCAAAATCCGCTTACTTGGTTAAAAAATGCGTTTACAACGATTATACTGATGAATAAATTGATTAATTGAGGCCAAAACAACAGCGTTGCAGGCTGGAAAATACTTTTGAAATCTTTAATGGTGAAATACAGCCAAAAAATTTGCACCGACATAAACAGGGCATACTGAACCATTCCGGCAATAAAAATTCCGAACTTAGAACCTGAAAAATAGTCGAAATATGAAAACTCATGTACAAATGCCTGCTGACCGAGTGGACTAAGAATGTGGTCAAAAAACAACAGAGTCATCATTCCTGCTAAAATCATTTGCACAAAACCGGCTAGAATTGTCGAAAAACTGATGCGTACACGGTTATCCATAATATCAGCGGAGAAGAACGGATGTGCTAAAAAATATCGGGAAACGGATTTGCGATAGTTGGGCTCAAAGCTGTAATGCGAGCCAAAAATGACTACACAACACCAAAACAGAAAAACAAGATAGTCAGGATGATTTTGTTCAGTTTTTAACGGATCCAATTCCAGTAAACTTTTGGTATCCTTCAAAAAAGCCAAAATCCAAGTATTCAACATTTCCTGTTTTTGTTCATCAAAAACGATGGAAGAAGGAATAAAAATGGTTTTTCCGTTACTTTGATAAACCATATCCTGAAATACTCGCGACGTGAAAAGCTCCGCATTGCCCGAATAAATCAACCCTTCGAATTCCGTTAACTCTGAGCTCGAATACGTTATTTTGGGAGAATAATTAAGGTATCTGTCAAAATTAAACGTATGGAGTAAATCGGTAGAATCCGGTTGATGGATGTAATACAGCGGTTGTTTTACGGTACTTGCAATACGATTTTTAAGAACTTGAATTCCGTTAGCAAACGATTCATCAAAAACGGAACCGTATGTAAATATTCCATAAGATTGAATACAATCGTAGGTGCGGTAATAATAATAGAAATCGTAGAGTTCGGCTTCTATTGCATCTTTCTGATTGTGCAAAATGGTATTGGTAAGAAACGAATGCCCAAGATTAATATGAACAACAAAATCATATCTGTTAATTAAGTCCATTACATCAACAGGTACAATTCCGTTAATCATCAGCTCCTGATATCCGTTCTTTTGGAAATAGCTGATATCCTTCTTCGCCTCAATAGCATCTGTCGGTACATCCCAAAGCACGCCAAATCTCACCGAATCAGGCGGGTTTAACCAAGATGTGACCAGCACAAAAAGAAAGAAAAACGGCATTAATGTGTAGCTCCGTCAGTTAAAGGAATTTCACGTGTTTCTTTAAATGAACTTAATACAATGTTTGAGCGTGTTTTTTTAACACCATCCCAAGATTGAATTTGAGATAATAATCGCTCGAGTGAAACCGTGTTTTTTGTTCTGATTTTTAATACATGTGAACCATCGCCGGTAATGGAATGTACTTCCTGAATTTCACTTAAGGCCATCGCATTATCTACAAACTTTTTGTAGTTCTGTGAATTATCCACCTCAACAAAAATAAATGCGGTTATATCGAGATGAAATGCCTTTGCATTTAACACAGCATAGTAGCCTTCGATAAGTTGGCGTTCTTCCAGTTTTTTCATGCGCTCAGAAACCGACGGAACGGATAAATCAACCATTTCCGCTAGTTTGTTTCGTTGTACACGCCCATCTTTTTGAAGCTTGGTGAGCATTTTAATGTCAATTTCGTCTAAATGATGACTCATACCCAAAAAATTAAAGTGTTGACTAAACTTATAAAGTGTGAAAGATAAATGATTTAAAAAATTAAAGCATCATGCAAAAATATCCGCTCTTAACTTTATTGTTTTTAGGAGGGTTTTAAAATGATGAAATTCATTTTTGTGCAAAAATGAACCACATTAAGGGTGCAATATTTTGTAATTTTGACGCTCTGAATTAAAATTAAACGAACATATTTCATAGTCATGCTTGATATCGCATTTATTCGTGATAACCCTGAACTGGTAAAACAGGGAATGCTTCAAAAAGGCGAAAAGAAAACAGAACTCATCGATCAGGTTTTAGAGTTAGATTCATCGTGGAGAAAATCAACTCATTTGTTGGATGAACTTCGCTCAAAGAGTAATGCGACTTCAAAAATGATCGGCTCTTTGATGAAAGAGGGCAAAAAAGAGGAAGCGGAATCAGCAAGAAAAGAAACGGCCGCTTTAAAAGAACAAATCAAAGAATTAGAAACAGAAGAGCAGACCTTACTCGAAAAGAGAAACGAACTATTGCTCTACATTCCGAATGTACCGCATCCTAGTGTTCCGGTTGGTAAATCGGATGCAGATAACCTTGTTCATGCAACCTGGGGCGAATTATTACCAAAATCATGGCGCCGCCCGCATTGGGATATTATCTCTGAAATGGGATGGATAGATTTTGACAGAGGTTCTAAAGTTACCGGTGCAGGTTTCCCGTTTTATATTGGTGCAGGCGCTCGTTTGCAACGTGCTTTAATCAATTTCTTTTTGGATGAAGCTGTTCAGGCAGGATATACTGAAATTCAACCGCCTTATTTTGTGAATGAAGATTCAGCTCGCGGAACCGGACAAATTCCTGATAAAGAAGACATGATGTACACGGTACCACGTGACGGATTTTTTGCGATCCCGACCGCGGAAGTTCCGGTAACCAATTATTTCAGAAAAGAGATTATTCAGGAAGCGGAATTGCCGGTAAAAATGGCTGCATATACGCCTTGTTGGAGACGTGAAGCCGGTTCGTACGGTAAAGATGTACGTGGTTTGAACCGTTTGCATCAGTTCGATAAGGTGGAATTGGTGAAATTTGTTCATCCTGAAACTTCGTATTCTGAATTGGAAAGTTTGCGTCAGGATGCGGAAAATTTACTCCAAAAATTGGGTTTATCTTACAGAACCTTATTAATGTGTACAGGCGATATGGGTTTTACTCAAACTAAAAAATACGATTTAGAAGTTTGGAGTCCGGGACAAGAGCGTTGGTTAGAGGTAAGTTCATGTTCGAATTTCGAATCATTCCAAGCTCGACGCATGATGGTGCGTTATAAAGACAAAAACGGCGCTGTTTCTATCTTACATACCTTAAATGGTTCAGGTTTGGCGCTTCCTCGTGTAGTTGCCGCTATTTTGGAAACGTATCAGCAGGAAGACGGAAGAGTACGTGTTCCTGAGGTGTTGAAGCCGTATATCAATCGCGAATATTTGTAGATAAAAAAGCCTGAAGTAAATTCAGGCTTTTTTTTTTGCGATTATTGAGGTGTTAATTCCGTCATTGCTGCGCAAGTAGCAATCTGTGTAATATTTATAATCTTGAATAGCTCAGCGTATCTCGTAACCTTGTAAGGTAATTGCTGAGCAAGCAGTAATCTGTGAAGCAAAACCAGCCTGTTTTGTTCTCTTAATTGACACTTTTTTCAAAAAAAGTGTCGCAAAAAACTTGCGCTGATTGTGCTGTTCGGCTGCGCCACTTGTTGACTTCTCCCACAAAAGCCAAGCCGCTTCGCTTCCTGCTTTTGTGAATCATGTCGAAGTCCAAGTGTCTTGTTGAGCTGTGCTCAATTCCCTCCACCACA
>SBGQ01000011.1 GCA_006226965.1 bacterium
AAATTCAGATCTAAACAGAGGTTAATAACCTCTAGAACCCTTGCCTTTCGGAAAATGCGTCTTTTCCGAGGGCAATGTCCGGAAGACCGGACATTTAATTTGAAAAAATAATTTGTGACCTAGATTAAAAAGTTCGACAATTGTCTCGTTAGGGCTACTATGAATAGAGAAGAATACGAAAATGGAAAAAAAGAACTTATTCTTTTGATAGAAGAACGGATAATTAAAATTTCTTCTTGCGAAGAAAGAGAGTCTTATTTTAGGCTTTTAGTGTCTTTGTATGAGTCAACTTATGAAGGTAGATTTGGTTCAGGTTATATAATAAGAAGAGGCTTAGTTGACGGTTGGGATATTGATAAAAAATTAAGTGAAAAGATATTCGAATACCTTAAGAGATTTTAAATTAGCCTGCAATCTGGTTGCCAGATGTATTATAGAAGGTCGATCGAAGTAATGTTTTTAGAATGGCAGAGTGTCGACTTTGAACTGGCAGAAGATTAAGGCTAGGCATATGAGAACTCTCCAAATTCAGATCTAAACAGAGGTTATTATCTTCTAGAGCCCTAGCCCTTCGGAAAATTTGTCTTTTCCGAGGGTAATGTCCGGAAGACCGGACAGTTTAGTTCAGGTAGTGTTCGGTTAATGCCTTCGGTACCTGAACTCAAGCTCTGTACTCATAGTAAATTGAGTTTACTGGTACATTCTGTCAGATTTTGGTTTGGCTGGTTGAAGACATACTTCCATCACCCTTCTCGAAGAAGTTGAAGAAAGGCATATAGACTAATGGCTTGCACATCGTCTTTGAGTGCAAATGTATCGGGTTCTCCATGGACGATGAATTTGCGTTTTGGCTTTATATCCTCGCAAGCTTCATAAAATCCGCGACTTAGATGCGCTGAGGCACTTCGTTTGATTTCTATCGCCCAAATTTCGCCGGATAAATCACGATGATCAATCACCAGATCAATTTCTGCCCCACCGGCGGTTCGGTAATAGAACGCCTCGGCGCTTTCGGGGAGCACCGCCATAATGTTTTCAACCACAAAGCCTTCCCAACTTTTGCCAACAACAGGATTTCCCAAAAGATCATTGAAGTCTTTAATGTTAAGCAAGGCATGGGTTATTCCGCTATCGCGTACATAAATTCTGGGTGATTTCACCAGCCTTTTTTTGATGTTTTTGGTATAGGGTAGCAACTTTCTAATCAACAGTAGATCTACCAACAAATCAATATAACGTGCAATGCTGGTATTTGAAACCTCTAGGGCGCCGGCTAGTTTGGAAGCGTTGATTGCAGTTCCTTGTCCATGGGCGAGCATCATCCAAAGTCGTTCTAAAGTTTGGGTAGGGACTCGCGGTCCGAGCATCGGAATATCTCTTTCCAAGTATGTTCTAATAAAGTCTTTTCGCCAGCGTAATGAGTTTTTATCGTCTTTGGCTAAGAGGCTCTCAGGGAATCCACCGCGTAACCACAAACGAGAAAGAAGCTCGGTATTTTGAGGGCCATGTAGGAATTCGGTTACATGGATAGGGAAGAGCTCAATATAGGCGATACGTCCGGCTAAGCTTTCGCTCGATTGCCTCAGTAATTCAATGGATGCTGCCCCTAAAAACAAGAATAGCCCTGTTTTATTGCCTGCGCGCCTCTGCTGATCTATAAGCCCGCGTATTGGAGCAAAGATCTCAGGAAGCCTCTGCACTTCATCCAGAATAATAAGCTTATCACTATTTGCCTGGTAATAAGCTTCGATGTTTTCAACTTTTCGAAGATCCGTGCTGTTTTCCAAGTCGAGGTAGACAGAAGACAGCGTTTCACTTATTTTGAATGCGAGGGTTGTTTTACCCACTTGGCGAGGTCCCATAAGGGCTACAGCAGCGCTGTTTTGCAAGCGGTCCAAAATATACTGTGCTAGGTCCCTGTTTATCATCTATGCAAAATTAACATTAAATGTTAAAAATGCATAGTTAAGTTGAATTTAGGACTTTAGTCCTTCTATGCACACTCTTTGCTGGAAAACTCGTCTTTTCCCGAAAAGCGCGACCTTTAATCAATCAATTTTTCTAAATTGACCTTAAATTGATTGACTTAGAATAATACGATGGGTTTGATTCACGTATGGACTACTGGGCTGCCTGGTAACGTGGCCCTATCTGAAAGCAGATGTATCACGTCATCTGGGAATCAACAGAATTCCAACCAAGGTAAGAAAAGGGAATGAAAAGGTTCATATATTCTTTTATAATAGTCGTGATATCACTTTATGTAGCCCTACATTTAGTTGGCTACTATCTTGGACCGTCTTATGATACACGTGTATCTGAAACTATCAAAGAGGCAAAAAATGAACATCAGTTTATAGATAGTTGTTATATCAGTTGTTGCAGTTCTAATATAGATTCGATATTTGATACTAACTGCAGGAAATTATGGTTAGAGACATATATATTAGAACAGATTAATTATAGGATATTCTTCACTAAGAAAGTGAGCAATGATGAATCTTACTTTATTCACATTCCTTGTCTTAAGAACGGCAAAATTAAAGATGATTCACTCAGATTGGAATTCTATATTTTGGAGTTGGGGAGTGAAAAGAAAATTGGTGAATATAATAGTCGAATGCAGTTGGAATACGATGAAATAGTTGTTTCAAAGTTTATGGATTCTGTAATGGTTAATGTATACTACGGCTATGGATCTATGTTTGAGCGAAAAGTAGGCAGTTTTAATGTTAATCGATTTAATCCAAATCATTAGTAATTAGGGACTAAAATTATTCCTTTAACAAATAAATGTTATACTTAAGTGTGTGATGTAATTGATAGTGGTTTAGCCCCCATGTTTTCGGACAAAATTGATATTGAGTATGCAAGTTACGTATTTTGTTGTTGATTTGTGTAGCAGGAAACGACTGATGG
>SBGQ01000141.1 GCA_006226965.1 bacterium
ATGAGTTAACTCATTCTGACGTGTTTGAATAAGTGCTTTATAATATTTACTTTAAAGTGTTTTTTGTTTGAGAATAAGAGACAAAAACCGTCATTCAATATAAATTTAGGAGCTACAAATGAAACCAGTTATACGGGGCGGAATGGCTGTATTAGTATTGGGATTAGTTACTGAAGTATTTGCATTTCAGCAAAACGGTCTTGATAAACTAATTCCAAAGCCAGTCCAAAATACTTCTTTCAATTCTAAAAAAGTTAATATGGCATCGTTCACATCTAGTGGCGGTGTGGATATGGTTATAGAACCAAGTGGTATTGTAGTTGGTGGAACATCATGGACAGGGCCAAATTATTCATACGGCTCCGAAGTGGTATCTACTGGTGACATAAACGGGGATGGAAAAGCTGATTTGATGCAGCGTTATTTCAATTTGCCGATTTTAGATACAGATGATTTAAATGATTACGATCAAGTTCGTTTTGAAATCTTTTTCGATGATTTATCAGCACCTTCCCAAACAATTAAGAATGTATTTAACATTTTTCCGGTTGGTGATTTAGACAATGATGGTTTTGATGATGCCATTATGCAGAAGTACGAAAACTCAGACGATTATATTTTGTTTTTCGGATCTACTGATGGTTACATGGAGTCAATGAACGGATTTAATTATTCTCCAATTACCTTTAGTACGTGGAAGACAGGAGATGTAACCGCTGATGGAGTAGATGATGTTATTCTATTTTTTTTAGATGGCAATAACGAATCAACATTGCATGTTTTGGTTGGAAATTCTGATAGAAATGCAATTTCTTTACAAGCTATAACTGGAGTTCCCGGCTCAACTAGTATTCGTGTCTTTCATCACAATGGAGATAATAAAGACTATATCGTTTTGAAAGACGCTTCTACAGAAACAGAAACATTTCACATTGGAAATGTAACAGAGGGTTTTAATTGGAATTTGGTTAAAACAGCTACATCAAACTATTCGAATGAAATGCTAAGTATGTTTGATATGGCTGATGTAACAGGAGATGGAGAGGCAGATATCATTGTTATGGTTCAAATTAATAGTTTGATGTATGTGATTAAATCAACGCTAGACGAAAACTACTTTGAAGGTTTTGAAACAAACATTACAACAGATGTAACCATGAACAATGTAAGAGTAGTAGGCGATATTGATAATGATGGTTTTGATGATTTGGTATTTAATAACGTTGATTCTGGAAGCAATAAAGCCTATTTAGCCTTTGGTTCAGTTCTTGGAGATGGAATATCAAGTAATGATGTAATCGATTTATACGCATATGCAGGTGATGTAACTGATTTGCCAATAGCTATGAATAACAATAATCCAACTATTCCTTACGGCTCATTTGGAGATTTTAATGGCTCATCATTTCATGATTTCGTTTATGTGTACCAAAATTCGCAGGAGCAAGCGTATAATTCTTGGGCAATATCATATCAAGCTGATATCGAAACTATTACAGCTAACAACTTGAATTCGCCTGTTCCACAAAACTCCCACGAGATTATTTACAACGCTAATGCGGGTGATTGGGACGGAGACGGAGTGGATGATTTTGCCTATTTATATAACACATTTGGTCCCGGAAGCCATGTTTATATCAAAAAATCGACAGGTGGAGAAATCCAATTTACGTTCACAGATGTAAATTATTTTTATGTGCCAACATTTGCGGATATTGACCTTGATGGTGCAGTTGATATGATTTTGCATATAAGAAGATGGTCAAATGATGTCATCATTCAAACTATTGATATTTATTCATCTGCATCTGCTACACAAACAACACCTGTAGAAACAATTTTAGTTTCAGAAGCATTTCCGAATTATCCGAATATGATTCTTTCAACGTTTCATCCGATAGGTGATGTTTCCGGAGATGGTATTGTTGATTTACTTGTTACAAGTGGCGGGCAGAATGAAGGTGCCTCTTATGTGTTATTTCATACGGATAATGGTTATCAATTCGCAAAAGTACCAGCAAGAGCCAATAAAGGCGTGCCCTTGGGTGATTTGGATGATGACGGTATCGGTGATTTCGCTGTAAACGATTTTAATTCCTCATCCATTCAAATCTATTATGGAAGTGAAAATCTAAGTTCCTCGTATGTATTTGAAACAACATATACGATTACCCCTGATAATGCCTTTGCTTACTACCCGGGCGATTACAATAATTTCGCCTTCCGAATTGAATCAGGTGATTATAATGGTGATGGTTATTTAGATATTGCAGCCACAGTTTTTCAGTCATTTGATTACTTTGGTAGTACAAACGGCAGTAATTATGTATGGTTTTTTGAAGGTTATAATGGTGGTATTGATGCCTATCCATCAGAAATATTTAGAATGGAAACGTCTGTTTTTAGTTCAAATGCTGACAATGAAGATGAATTTATGACCTTAGTCGGTGATATTCAGACACTTCCTGATTTGAATGGTGACCAAAGTAATGAGTTATTAATTTCAACATACTCATCTGGTTACATGACTAATGCTATGATATTAATGGGTGGTATGGATATTGAATTTGAAGAATTTGGTTATAACTTCGGTGATTATCGAATTTTATTAGATGCACCTAATAAAAATATCGGTTTAGGATTACCATCCAATTTTATTAATGCTAGTTATAGTGCTGCAGTAGGAGATTTCAATAACGATGGAATAATGCAAGTTGTATTACCTCAGTATTTAGATAGAAATTTTCAAACAAATCCTCAGTACAATTATGATTTGGATGTTCCACAAGTCGAGTTGCCGACTTTTATCGAAATTACTGAAATTGAAGATGTTGAAAACGACCAAGGAAATTGGATTCGAATTCATGTAGATGGTTTAGTTTTTGATTCCGAATTCTTCGAATATAGACCTGATTGGGTGATTTGGAGAAAAAATGTAATGGGTGAATGGGTTCATGTTCAAACAGTGCCTTACATTGAAGGAAGTGCAAAATATGCAGAAGTTTCAGTGCCAAAAACGATGCCTTCAAACCTGGAAATGCCAGATATGGCTTTTGCATATGAATTCATGGTAAGTATGTTTTATGGTGAATTAAAATCAGAGCCAAGGATTGGTTTTGCGTTAGATAATATGGCGCCTGGTGAACCTCAAGGCATAAAAGCTATTTCTGAAAATGATCAAATTACACTAAGTTGGAATCCTGTTATTGCGTCAGATTTGATGGGGTATGCTGTTTTTCAAGTTGTTGACAATGTTGTTAATTATGAAAGTACGATAGCGACGACCTCAAATACTGAAATTTCAATTCTAAAATCGGAGTTTAATACACCGAATGTTACTTTAGTCGTATTGGCTATCGATCAAAACAATAATAGAAGTGAGGTTAGTGAAAGTGTTGTTGTGCCAATCACAACTGCAAATGAAGAACTTTCGCTTGATCTACCATCTGAATTTGCGTTAAAACAAAACTTCCCTAATCCGTTTAATCCCACAACAAGTATCAAATTTGAAGTACCGGAATCGGGACACATTTCATTATTTATTTATGATATGATGGGAAGAAGAGTTGCAACTTTAGTTGACAGAACAATGAATGCCGGATATCATAGTATCAATTTTGATGCTTCGAAATTAGCAAGTGGTATTTATCTGTACTCCATGGAATCAGCCAAGGGTATTCGAATAACTAAACGAATGACTTTAGTGAAATAATTGAAATAAAAAAGGACGGCAATGCCGTCCTTTTTTATTATTCAGAAACGTTAAATCGTACCTCTTTATAAATCGTTCCAAGAGAATCGGTAAGTTCAACTCGCCAATAACCCGGCTTTAAACTGATATTGGAATAGGTTCGCCAATTTGCAGAATTCCCGATTTTAACAGGAACATCTGCGATGAGCTCATCTTCGTGATACCATTTGAACTCAAAGGTCTTTAAACCATTTGTGTTATTATAAATACGAGCAAAAATCCATGCTTTTTGATCATTAACATCAAAAGAGGAAACCACTTCAAACGGCTCACGTTCTATCACATCTTTACAAAGCTTAAAATCTAGTACTTTTACACTTGTACTATCATTTTGCGCTGACACATCTATAAAAAGCGTCAATGTTAAAAAAACACCTAAGAAACTTAATTTTTTAATCACACACAGATGGTTGATGAATTTTACAAGCCTAAAGTTGTGGATGTTTATCCATATTGTAAAGAGGGAAGTGAGACATTTTTTTTATTGCTGAAAAGAAATCCCTTTAAAATCTATGGGGGACAATGGCGTATGGTCGGCGGAAAAATTGAAAAAAATGAATTAGCCTGGCAGGCTGCGATAAGAGAGTATGAAGAGGAAACCCAATTAGATGGAAAACTTTGGTGGACTGTGCCGTCATTGAATCATTTTTACGACCATCAAAGAGATGCCGTTCAATTAATTCCGGTCTTTGCCGTGGACTGTGGTTCAAAACAGACACCAACATTAAATGATGAACACATTGAGTATAAATGGGTTGAAGCAAAAGATTGCCAAAATTATATTCGTTGGCCGGAACAAAATCGTCTTATCTTATTAATTAATGAATTAGTAAAACAAGAATTGTTACATGAATGGTTGTTAAAAAGATAATCCTCATAATTAGCTTAATTGTACTTAGCAATACTGTAGACGCTCAACCTTATAAATTTTATCCAATGCCGAACGTTTGGTTTAACAGTGTTGACCAACTTCGCATAGGAGTACACTTAAAAGGGCAAATGAAAGGTACATTAGATGATGGACCGAATCGTTTAAACGGCGGGTTTTGGTTGTCAACGGCTTGGCCAGAATATCCCGTTTCATATTATTTAGAATTTACTGAACCTGTTTATAAATGGTCGTCATTCGGAAGCGAAGCTGCCATTCAGGTACAGTCTCAATTTCGAACCGGTTTTGAAGCACATGAGCTAAAGTTTAAAAAGCGATTTCAGGATGGATTTCTTGAAAATGAATTCACGGAACACGAACTCAGCCTAGGGTATCATAATTTTTATACTTCAGATTATGCTGTAATTAAAACCCAAATTACAAGTAAAGCACTTGGTGTTGGTAGTTATCGATACAGAAATGTTCATGCAGGATCGGTAAATGAGGCATTATTAAGAGCGGGTTATCAGGAACAAGAGTTTTTTCAATTCATATTTAAAAATGAAAAAGCGTTTACTGTTAGCAAATGGCTAAGCTTCAAAAACAAAAACAGAGCGGTTTTACAATCAAAAAAAACGCCGACTTATTTGCAGGAATTCACGGCAATTTCATCGTATTACGATCAGCTTTCGAATCCATTTGCAAGAGCCAGAGGAACCGTTTCTCCTGGTTTTGTTACCGATTTTCCGCTCTATGAAGCGGCACATGCCGGAAGTAGAGCAGATATAAAGTATGAGTTAAATCAATTGGCTGACAATAAATTACGTACTTCAGTCTTTATATTTTCTACAAATGTTGATGCAATAGTTGAGTCTCCTTTAACCACGGGATTTTCGAAGATAAAATTTTTAGGAGATGTGATGGAATTGAAACACTATGTTTTTTTTGATGCTTCCACGGCATCTCAAGAACTTTTGTATGTGGTTTATGATATTAATTCCATTTTTTCGCTCGGTTCGGGTTTTGGACTTTCTTTATCTCTGAAAAAGCAACAAGACAACCCGTTTCTGAAAGCCTTTTCCGTTAAATATGATGTTCCTGTGTGGAGATTTGGTAATCCCGATTCTATAAATGGCGTATCTTTCAGGCACATTTTATCATTAAGCGGAACTATTACATTTTAAGACCATGGTAGTATTTGTTATAAATTGCGGGAGTTCATCCATTAAGTATCAGTTAATTGAAACTGAATCAAAAAAGAAATTAATATCAGGATTAGTTGAGCGTATCGGCGCAGTTACTTCGATTGTAAAGCATGAAGTGCCGGGATTCAAGCCGGTAAAACTCACAATGGCACTAGAAAATCATACACAGGCCATCACAGAAATCATGAATTTCTTGCAAAACAACGAGTTTAACGTAATTTCTTCTCTTGATGAGATTAAAGCGGTTGGGCATAGAGTTGTTCATGGAGGTGAAACATTCAAGGATTCTGTTTTAATTGATGACGATGTGATTCATGCCATCGAGGAAGCCATTGATTTAGCACCGCTCCATAATCCACCGAACTTAAAAGGTATAGAAGCTGCACAAAAAGCGATGCCTACTATTCCTCACGTCGCAGTTTTTGATACGGCTTTCCACCATACATTGCCGGCAGAAGCATATTTGTATGCTATTCCGAACCGTTTATATCGCCGTTACAAAATTCGCCGTTACGGTTTCCACGGAACATCGCACTATTTTGTATCTCGTCGTTATTTCAGCTTGAATAACTTATCTCGTGAGAATACAAAAATCATTTCTTGTCACTTAGGCAACGGTTCATCCATTTGTGCTATTAAAGACGGTTATTCAGTTGATACTAGTATGGGATTTACTCCTTTAGCAGGTTTGGCAATGGGAACTCGTACAGGAGATATCGACCCGTCAATTTTGTTTTATTTGGTTGAAAAAGAAGAACTTTCCCTCAAAAGTTTACATGAATTATTGAACCGACACAGCGGTTTATTAGGTTTGAGCGGTTATGCCGCCGATATGCGCGATTTAATCAACGAAATGCAAAATGGTGATTATCGTTGTAAACAGGCAGTTGATGTGTATGCCTACCGAATTAAGCAATACATTGGAAACTATATGGCTGTGATGAACGGCTGTGATGCGATTGTGTTTACCGCAGGGATTGGTGAAAACTCGGCTTTTATTCGTGAACATGTATTAGCGAATATGGAAGGTCTAGGAATTGTGCTCGATAAAGAAGCGAATGACAATGCCGGAGGAAAAGGTGAGGTTCTTATTTCCGCACCTGAATCTAAAATCAAAGTGTATGTAATTCCTACAAACGAAGAATTAGTGATAGCTTTAGATGCGGCAAAAATAGCTTTGGCGGCGAATCAATCTCCTTGGATTTAGCGGATGAAACGATTTAGGATTTTTATAGCTTTAGTTTTGTTATCTGCTTGTACAGCATCACGTTGGAAGGTGGAGAATGAAAAAGCTATAGATCCGAAATCAGGAAAGATTCAAGAGATTAACACAGCTATAAAGCTGGAAAATATCCGACGTGGCAGAAATGCGGCATTGCAGTTTCAAATAAGTGAAGTGCGAAAAACCTTATACGACCAAAAGATTCAGTCGAGGAGATTTGTACAACAATATTCGCCTAGATGGACATGGTTTTTCTTGGGCTTTGGAGCATCCGGTTTAATGTATTATATGGCAAATGGCGTGGATCATGGTTCAGCAGATGCCAATAGTCAGGCGCAGATTACGTACAACGTTCTTGGATCTGCAACCTTTTTGGCAACATTATATAATCAAAAACCGGTTGGTGAGCCAAGAAGTACAGATGAAATTAAATATCTGGCGAAAACAGGTGAAATAGTTCGCAACGATACTGTTAAAATTACCGCTGCAAGCGCTGAAACCGTTCGGATGAATATTTACTTCAGAGATCAGGTTTGGACTCGTAATTACACATTTACAGTAAGTTCTGATGTTTTTGAAATTCCGGTATTCGATTTAATTGCCAATAATTATTTCCTTGCTGATAAGGCGGAAGAAGTAGTCGTGGATATGGAATACAAAAATGAATTTTTCGAGTTCTTTATTCCAATCGAGCGATTTATGCAGCCGTACGCTATGGCTACTAAAACGGCATACCTGATGAGTAAGCCAACCAATCAACGAAAAGACCAGATTACAAATATTCGCAGAGGAGCCATGTATCCGTTGCAATCTTCCGAGTTGGGTGAGTGGAACACGGTTAGTTTTGGCGCTGCAACGGCGTACATTAGCAAACAAAGTTCGGAAATGGTTTGGGCACGACCCGGAAACGAACCCGATTTATTTGCGCAAAAAAGTGCTGACGCCGGGTTTTCATCGGATATGATTGAGGTAAATATTCCATTGGAAGTACGACGCCCTCAAAATCCTGCGGCTTTATTGGTGTACAACCGTCCCAATTCTGATGAACCGACTCAAGATGATATTCGTGCATTAAAAGCGTATTTAATTCAGACTTTTGGATACGAAGACGAACAAGTGACTTCGAAAAACAATCTGTCGTATGCAGAGTTTTTGACTTATGTCCAAAATTATTCAGATTCCGGTCCACACGGCGAAATAACCTTGTTTTTATCTGCTAGTTTTGCAGATGGCGATGAACCAACACTACAGTTTTCGAATAAAGGTGAAGAGGAAAAAATCCCTTTAAAAACTTTTTATACCGATTTAAGCAAAGCTCGCGGCGTAAATTACAGAGTATTTCTTGATGTGATGTATTCCTCTGAAATGACGGTAAGCACACGTGAACTCAGAGAGCTTACCGGATCTTTTTTACAAGGTTTAGACCAAAGTTTTGTTTGGTTTTCAGCGCTGCCGGGACAATTATCCGGAGCTATGAAAAGTGCTGAAAAACAAGTCGGCGGAAACTATTCAGCGTTTATGTATTACTTGCTGAGCGGTGTAAAGCAAGGATTGTATTCAACAACAGATTTAAAGAACTACTTGGATAAAGAATTGAATTATTTATCCAGAAAAGAATACGAGCGCCCGCAAGAATCACTACTTATCAGTAAATCGACTCTTAATTTATTAAAGTGATGGAAACTTGGGCATATTTATCGGTATCGGTTAGTTGTTCGGTTCTGATTGCCCATGTTTTACGCCATGCTAAACAGAATAATGCGGCTATTTCGGCTGTCCTATTAGTGAATTATCTAATTGCTTTTCTTATCGCTTTAGCGGGCGCAAAGGTAGATTTTTTTTCATTGGCTACCATTGCTTTAGGTATGGTAACCGGAGTTTTTTTTATTACTAATTTTTTCATTTTTGCCGAATCTGTACATAAAAACGGACTGGGAATAAGTGTTGTCTCAATGAGGCTTTCATTATCAGTTCCCATTATCGGTTCACTATTATTTTTTGATGAACGAATGTCCGTTTATGGATGGGTAGGAGTCGCTTTAATTGGATTGAGTTTGTATTTCATTCAACCCTCGTTATCGCAGCAATCAGAACAACATCTTTTCAAAGGAATTTTAATTGCGTTGTTTTTGATTTCCGGATTTGGTGATTTTGCTCTTAAAATATTTGAACGAAAAGTAGATTCCGGTTTAAACGAATCCGCTTTTATGAGTATCGTTTTTGGTACAGCCATGGTGCTTGCTTTCATCAAAATGAAAAAAGAAAACGCTGAAATCGGAAAAAAAGAATGGCTTACCGGTATTGCCTTAGGTGTGCCGAATGTGTTCAGCTCCGTTTTTTTAATTAAAGCGCTGATGCAAACGCAAGCCGTTTACATTTATCCGATTGCAAATACTTCGGTTATTGTACTTGGAGCCATGCTTGGCGTATGGTACTGGAAAGACTTTTTATCAAAAAAACAATGGCTGGGAATAGGCATGGCCATTGTAGCACTACTTACTTTAATTCAAGGAATCTAATATGACCGTTTTAGAACGATTAGCAATTGAAGCTAAAAAATCCCCCAAAAAAGTTGTTTTACCGGAAGCAACGGACGAAAGAACCTTAAAAGCCGCAGAACATTTATATAAAGAGGGCTTAGCACATCCAATTTTAATTGGAAATCCGGCTGATGTAAAATCAGTTGCCAAAGAAAAAGGAATCGATATCGAAGGTATCGAAATCGTAAACCCTCTTACTTCTGACTTATTAGATGCAGCAGCCAAACATCTTCATGAAAGAAGAAAAAACAAGGGGATGACAGAAGAAGTTGCTCTCAAAACAGTAAAGCAACCGTTGTATTTCGGTGCAAGTATGTTGGCTCTCAATAAAGCCGATTCCTGCGTTACCGGTGCTGTTCATACAACTGGAGATGTGTTGCGTTCAGCATTGTTTGTTATAGGCTTAAAACTAGGTTCAAACGTTGTTTCTTCTGTTTTCTTGATGACTTTACAAGACGGCAGAACATTGACTTATGGAGACTGCGCCGTAGTTCCATATCCGGATGTGCACCAATTGGCTACGATTGCCCGTGATTCCGCTGAATCTCACAAAAAATTGGTAGGCGAGGAGCCGAAAGTTGCCATGTTGTCTTTTTCGACCAAAGGTAGTGCTGAACACCCGAATGTGTTTTTGGTTCAACAGGCATTAGAACAGGTAAAAACTGAAAACCCGGGTTTAATGGTTGACGGTGAACTTCAATTTGATGCTGCTTTTGTGCCGTCAATCGGCGCCAGAAAAGCACCGGGGTCTGAAGTTGCGGGTCAAGCCAATGTGTTTGTGTTTCCTAATTTGGATGCAGGAAATATTGGTTACAAAATAACCGAGCGTTTAGCAGGTGCAAAAGCAACAGGTCCGATAATTCAGGGTTTAGCTAAGCCAATGATGGATTTATCACGCGGTGCCAGTTGGCAGGACATTGTGAATACTGCTTTAGTTAGTATGGCTTTAGTTTAAAGTGGGTTCTATGGAAACCGAGCATTTGTTTTGAAATAAATGCTCGGTAATCAAAAAAACAACGTAATCAAAAAAAAACTAAACAATCTTCCGGTACATACGTTCGTATCCCCCAAAGACACAAAAAACAAAAGGAGAAAGGATGTATGTTAACAAAACGTGAGTGGATTATTGCTCTTGAATGGGCATTTGTAGTAGTAGTGGCTTCGTCAATGTTCATTTATGGCGGAGCTAAACCGGTTCAGTTTTCCGGAATACATCAGTTCGTTAAAAACACACCTGTAAAAGATTTAGAGCCCATGCAATTGATGTGGGCGTTTTATGGCTATTCTCAGACTTTCCCGATTATTTTAGGCATCATTGAAGTATTAGGCGGTATTTTATTAATTATTCGTCCGACCCGACTAATCGGAGCGTTTTTACTAACGGGCGTATTAAGCAATATTATCATTCAGGATATTATTTACGAAGTGAATGAAGGCGCATTATATGCAGCAATTATTTATCAAATTATGATATTTGGAATTTTTATAATTAACAGTGAGCGAGTTTTTAAAGGGTTAAAAGTGCTTTTATTGCCACAAATTCGCGGTATGATTGATAAGCGTAAATGGATGTTAGTTGGTGTCGGTATTATAGGAGCTATACTATTAAAATACCTTGAATGGGCATTCACTCATTGATTGTCTGAGTTGAGTTTTTTGTATCTGTAATGAACATTAAAAAGAGTTAACCCATTGTTAGTTATAAGGATGAAATAAATCACGCAAAGTTGTAAGATAAAAGACTATATTGTATGAAATAATTGTTGATCAAGTTGTGTCATATGCGTTTTTTACAATCTGCATTAGATGATTTGCCCTTTGGAATTCTGAAATTGACCTTAAGCTTAGGGGATTTAGGAACTGTAGATGACATAACAATAACCAAATAAAATCGTGAATTTGAGCTTATTTCTGGATTAACGAATAATGTTGCTGGACAATCCTTGCTCGACGCAAAACTTACATCTCAATATGAATTGTTTCGGTGTTTACAGCTTTCTGAGTTTCAAAAAATTCCCATCAAAAACTATCTGGACAAAGAAAGAGATATTCTATTCGAGGTAAACCGTTGGTTGGACGGTAATGATATGTATTATGTACTCATTCCAGTTTCAACTATAGGAACCAGCACTGATGATACCATTTATTTACTAAATACAGATTTAGACGGTGCTCTAATCCATTGGAATGAGGCTTTTTACAGTCAGTTTTTAGGGGACAAGAAAGAGAAGCTGCAATCTGTATTCAGTTTTTTTGCTCCTAAAGATTTAGAGACAATTAAGAAGTCGTTAAAAGAATTGTCTCACAATACCGGGCACGTTATACAGATTCATGCCCCGATGGAGTTGAACGACACGCAGTACCATACACTGTGGAATATTGCAGTAAATCACAACGAGCAAAGCAATGAGAAAACGCTCATTTGGAGGGGAATCAAGCTAAAAGACAAAAAAGAAACCGTAAATCTGCTCGAGAATCTTTCAAAGTCTTTTGCGCACTTATCAGGAAAAGAGTTTTTTGATGCGATTTGTAAACAAGTAGCATACAGCTTAGGCTTGGATATAGTTTTTGTCGGTAGTTTGCGCTCAGATGAAGAAGTTGAGCAAGTTGATGTAATCGGCGGTTTTGATAACGGGAAGGCGATTATTCCATTTTCTTATGGTCTAAAAGACACGCCATGTGCGCATGTAGCCGGACGTGATTTTAAACTGTTTTCAAATAATGTTCAGCAGATTTTTGAAAATGACGAGTTATTAAAGCAGCTTGAAATCGAAGCTTATGTCGGCTTGCCCATTTTTTCAAAAGACAGAAAACCACTAGGTATTTTTGTTGGTCTTAAAAAGACACCAATCCAGAATACTGATTTCATTTATTGGGTTTTTAATTCTTTTGCTGATAGAATCTCTGCTGAAATGCAACGGTTCCAATTTGAATCGAACTTGATTGAAACTCAAAGGATTATTAATACAATAATCAATTCAACAGGTGATGGCATCGTTTTATTTAATCAAAAAGGGAAGATTAAGTTCTTAAATGACTTTGCTAAACAATTCTTTGAATCCAGCTTTAAAGATAAAATTGAAGCTATAAATCCGTTAGAAAGAGTTGTTGCACTTTCATCGGAGGGACAAGAGTTACCCAAATCTGAATATCCGATTAATATTACATTCAGAACAGGAAATCCGGTAATTAATCAGGTTATTGGAATAAAATTAGAGAAAGGCATTTATTGGGTTTCTGTAAATACGTATCCGATTTTTTTAGGTGAAAACACAAAGCCTCATGAAGTAGTATTAACATTTCGAGATATATCCGACATTGAGAAGTCATCGAAAATGTATTTGTCGGTTATTCAGACTTCCATAGACGGTTTCTGGATTTTGGATATGAATGCGAATCTCATAAATACCAATGAGGCCTATTCGCAAATTATAGGGTATTCAAGAGAAGAATTGTTGCGAATGAATATTTCTGATGTCGAAGTAAACGAATCACACAATGAAACACTACGGCATATTGAATTAGTAAAGAAACAAGGGACGCACAAGTTTGAAACAAGGCACAAAACAAAAAAAGGTGAGATAATTGATGTAGAGGTAAATGCCAAATACATTGAACATCCCACAAGTTACGTGGTAGCATTTATTCGGGATATCTCAGATTTAAAGTCGAGTGAGCGTAAACTTGTTGAAAGCGAAGATAAATACCATACGTTATTTGATACCATGCCAAACGGTTATTATCTGACAACGCCGGAAGGAAAGCTTATAGAAGCAAATCCGGCTTTTTGTAAAATGTTAGGTTACGATTCGGTACAGGAATTACGCGAACTTGATATAAAAGCCGCATTATATGTGAAAGAAAGTGATCGCTTAAATATTGCGACTAAAAATTCGGAGTTTCTAGCTAAAGAAGAGGTGTATCAACTTAAACGAAAAGACGGGTCGATAATTTGGGTTGAGGACAACGCGCGTTATATAAAGAACGAGCACAACGAAGTAATTTTCCATGAAGGAATTTGTAGAGATGTAACTGATCGGTTTTTGGCAGAAGAAGAATTACATAAAAAAAACAAAGAGTTAGACAGGTTCGTTTATAGTACCTCGCATGATTTACGTGCCCCATTGGCTTCCATTTTAGGTTTGGTTGATTTAGCAAAAATTACGTTTATCGATTACAATCAGGAACAAAGAGAAATCTTTGAAATGATGGAGCGTTCCGTAAATAAACTGGACGTTTTTATAAAAGAAATACTAACGTATTCCAGAAATCAACATATTGATGTGAAGTCGGATTTAATTGATATTCATTCCTTATTGGAAAGTCAGATTCAAGCACTCAACTTCGAAAAAAAGTCGATTATTATTCAAAAAAATATCATTCAGAACGAAGATTTATATTCCGACAAATTCAGGGTGAGTGTGATATTAAATAACTTAATCGGTAATTCAATTAAATATTCTGACGCTAATAAAACGGAATGTATAATTCAGATTCATGTTTTAATTGAAAATGGTGAGTTTCATTTAACAGTACGTGACAATGGAATAGGAATAGAGGAGAGTCAAATAAATAAAATCTTTGAAATGTTTTATCGCGCATCAGAAAATTCGGAAGGAACAGGATTGGGTTTGTATATTGTGAAAGAAATGCTTGAGCAATTACGTGCGAAAGTAGAAGTAAAATCTGAACTTGGTGTAGGTTCAACGTTTCATGTAATTATTCCAAACGGGAGAATGAAATAATGACAGAATCTAAATACGTTTTTTGTATTGATGACAATGACATCGACTTATTTCTTTTCAGAACGATGGCAAAAAAAGTAAATCAAGATTGTAAGATTGAAACATTTGAGTCGGCAATAAAAGCACTCTCTTTTCTAAAAGATGCCGATACTACACCGCCCGATGTTATCTTTTTAGATATCAAAATGCCGCTAATGAACGGTTTTGAATTTTTAGAAGAGTGTTTAAACACGTTTAAATTAAATCCGCTAAAATCGGATGTTTATATACTAACTTCTTCTGTTGATCCGCTCGACATAGAAAAAGCAAACTCGTTCGAAAAAGTAAAAGGGTTTATTAGTAAACCGTTGACTATCAATTTCTTAAAAGAACTTATCTAAACAAAAAGGACGGAAAACCGTCCTTTTTGTTTAGATATCTACGATTAATTTTCAGCAAGCCAGACTTCAAATCCCCAAGGAGCCATTTCCAATCCATTTACCGGAGCATCTGTTAGCACTCCTTCTGAAAGTACTCTTTTAAAGGTTTTATTTTTCGTTAAATAGGTATGCGTCATGGTTTCTTCACCAGCTGAAAGATTCGCTAAAACAATAAGCTCACTTTCACCTTTCACTCGTTTAAATGCAAGAATATTGTGATTATCAGTTTTTATAAGCTCGAAAGAACCGCCATAAGACCCATTATATAATGCAGGAGTATTTTTTTTCAGAGCGAATAATTCAGTATATAAAGCTCTGTTTTTATGTTCTTTCCACTCAATCGGGTCACGTTCAAAAAACTTAAGACGTTTATCCATGCCGGCTTCGTCACCTGAATAGAGAAGAGGCATTCCCGGTAAAGTAGAAGCGATTACAGTCATAACAGTTTCAGCATCGCCCATTCGTTCTTTATTTGTTCCGTTCCAGGAGTTTTCGTCGTGATTATCAACAAAACGCATGCGATACGCTTCTTTTGGAAAACGACAATCTTCACGCTTCAATAAATCAACTAAATCTTCTGCTGTTTTTTTGCCTTGAGCTATTTCATTAAAATAGTGATGCATTTCCCAACCGTAACTCATGTCAAAAGCTTTTTCGTGATGAATTTCATATTCAGCTTCTGCGAGCATAAAAACAGGTTTAATAGCATCCAGCTTTGTTCTTGCATCCACCCAAAAATCATCGGGAACGCTTTGAGCTACATCACAACGATAGCCGTCGATATTAAAATCTTGTACCCAATATTCTAAGGCGTCAATCATAGATGCGCGCATTTCCGGGTTATCATAATTCAAGTCAATTACATCAGCCCAATCGGCAACCGGCGGTATAAATTCGCCTTTTTCGTTTTTTGTAAAGAATTCAGGGTTTGTTTCAACCCAGGAGATATCCCACGCTGTGTGGTTGGCTACCCAATCTATTATTACATACATACCTTTTGCATGAATGGCATCAACAAGGGATTTGAAATCTTCTTTAGTTCCGTATTCAGGACTTACATCTTTGTAATCTTTAACGGCATAATAACTTCCAAGCGGACCTTTTCTGTTTTTTTCTCCGATAGGATGAATTGGCATTAGCCAAATGATTCCGACATTCATTGCTTTTAATTCATCTAAGCGATTTTCGACAGCTTTAAATGTTCCTTCATTAGAAAATTGACGAATATTTAGTTCATAAATACTCAAATTTTTGGTCCATTCCGGTGTAGAAAGAGTAGTGCTAACTGGCTTGCAAGGTTTTTCTGAATTACAAGTAATGAGAACCCAACTTAATAGAACTAATCCGACCCAATATTTAATCTTCATAACTACAATTTTGTTAATGTGTTAGAGCTTTTGTTAATGCAATATAAACGGTTTTTTTAAAATCGATTGTCACCAATTGTAACAATTTGTTTGTGCTGAAATTCCATTTGATAAGCACAGAAATAAGCTGGTTATTAGTTTATAACAGACTGTGATTAACGAGTAATTATTAGTGAAACGTAAACTTAGTATATGTTTTAAAAATAAAATAA
>SBGQ01000010.1 GCA_006226965.1 bacterium
TTTTTAAACTAGAAGAGATTACCTATCTTGACATTCCGTTTCCTTGTCGGTGCTCGCAGTGTGTTTGTCGCACTGGGCCTGCGCGGAGAACGTTAGCACCTATTAAAAAAGACGACCGTGAATTTCAATGACATTGACGACATAAAGAAAAATGGTTTCACAGGATTTAAAACAGTAGGAGAACTTTGGACTGATAAATCAAGCATTCCAAAAATTAAAGGTGTTTACCTCGTAATTAACCCGACTTTCAAGAAGACCGAATTTATTAATCCAGGCGTAGGTGGTTTTTTTAAAGGGAAAGACCCAAATGTTTCAATCGCTGAATTGAAAAACAATCACGTTGACAATTCACAAGTCGTTTACATTGGAAAAGCAGGAAGTCCAACAGGAAAAGCCACATTAAACACAAGACTCGGACAATATTTGAGATTTGGAGAAACGAAAAATGTTGGACATTGGGGCGGTAGATTAATATGGCAGCTTAAAAACCATAGCGACCTAATATTCTGTTGGAAGCCAACAACAAAAGATGACCCAAGAGAGATTGAAAAGCAATTATTGAGTGAATACATTAAACAATTTGGTGTCAGACCATTTGCAAACTTGACCGGATGAGACCTGATGAATATGAACATATTGTAGCAGAACATTTTGAAACAAAAGGTTACAAAACGACCGTTTCTCAATACTCAAATGATTACGGTGTTGACGTAGTTGCTACTAAAGGCAAAGAAAAAATAGCAATTCAGGCAAAAATGTTTGGTGGTTCAACTCGACCAATAAACAGGCAAATGGTTATGGAGCTTCACGGAGCAAAAGACTATTTCGACTGCACAAAAGCAATCATAGCAACAAACGGAAGAATAATAGACAATGCACTTGAAGTCGCCAATAAGTTGAAGATTGAGATTGTAAACATACCTGCTATTCGGACTTCCAACAAAACCAAAAGGACGACTAAATCAAACTCATTTGAAAACATTTGGGAAAAGTATGTAATGCCATTAGAAGGTAAAACAATCAAAAGACCAGATGGAAAAACAAACAAAATCGTAAAGGTCGATTGGTCAGGTATTCAACGAATTACCTCGAACGGAAAACCACAAAGAATAAAAATTGAGATTTTCAAAAAGACCATAAACTACCTACTAAAAAACGGAGAAATTACTCGGTCTTACATTAACGAAGAGTACAAGGACAGAGCTTCTTCAGGAATTGTTTTAATCCTTGGCAACACAGAAATATTTGAACTAATGAACAGACCAACAGGACTGAAAATGAAAAAATAACAGGTGCTAACAATGTATATAAAAAATAGGCGGGACATTAGTAAATTCAAGAGTTTGGGCTCGTTTCAAACTTGGTACTTAACTGAAAACTTAGTGCTTCGTAATCGCCTACTTTTCATATACTAACCGTTACCTGCAAGCCTAAAAAAACGACAAATTGACAATGGATAACAAAATAAATAAACCAATTTTTGAGACTAACCTGACAGTATTCGATAAATTTTTAGTAATTATTCAATTAGGTGCTGGTGTATTGGGAATAGGTTATTTTTCAGCCAAATTTACAAGGGATGACTGGGGTGGACAAATATTTATTCTTTGCTTTTTTGCCATATGGATAATTCAAGTGATTAGGGTTGCAAAGACATTTCATTTATATCAAGATAGATTAATTATCAAAAGACCATTTTTCTTTACTAAAAAGACAAATGTGATTTTTAGAAAAATTAAAGGACGATTTGGCGGGCCACATATTATAATAAAAGCAAAAAGATTAAATGAATCATATAGGATAGACTTTTCAAATTTTGTTCTGGATGATTTTATAACTCAGCTCCAAAAGCTAGGAATAAAATCATCGAAAGAAAATTTAGATTAAAATGACAAATAAAAAGCCCAGCAGGTAACATGCAATATACAAAATTGGGGTTTAGTAGGTTATTCAAAGGTTGTGGCTCGCATCAAGTGCCGCGTATCTTGATAATGAATCACTCCGTAATCCCCAACTTTGCATATTGCCACCGTTGGCACACATTTAAAAAATGCATTGCTATCACTATATCAAAATTCAACAATCGGAAATAGATGATTCGACTAATTTTTTTTTCAATTTCGCTCTTTGTTACCGTTCATTCAATTGCGCAAACTGAATGTAAATGTGAGTTTAGTGCGGATTATCACTCCGACACATTAATCCGAAAATTCCCAGTTAATCATATATCTAAATGCTTTATTAATGACACTATGTTTACGTCAAAGTGGGAACTTGTAATCCTTCCAAATAAATTTTTAGAGGTCCGAACAGACACTTTCGCAATAGACAAAAATGGAAATTGGTATCATCGATTCGAAAATTCATATTATAAAGCTTATTCTAAATCTGATTTTCTAAATGGTGATAGTTTTGAAATTAACTACTACGACACACTCCATAGTTTAAATGAAATTCAATTGTGTACAGCGAGATATATACCAAAAGGAATCAGAGTTATTAACGGCAATAATTATTGGCTTTACGTCAGAAAGAATTTTGTAAATGGTGTTGAAAAAGAGTACAACATCTACGTTTTTTTTGACTTCAAATATGGTGAGGTGATAATTAGGCACTTTGATAGATATCTCATCATGAGAAATCCAAAAATGAATGGTAATTGTGATGAGTATTTATCGATTCACTAATAATATCAGAATAAACGTGTGCCAACACCGTGCTCCTATGTAAAGTAGCAAGTGTTCAAATTTATTAAATAATACATTCAAACAGCCTTTAAAATTAAGCTCAGTCTCCTATTTGT
>SBGQ01000024.1 GCA_006226965.1 bacterium
GTCGGATGTCGGATGTCGGATGTCGGATGTCGGATGTCGGATGTCGGATGTCGGAGTTTATAAATTTTTGATGGATGATGGCAGATTGTTGATTTGAAAACCTTACTCCTTACTCCCTAAACCTTTACACCTTTTAAAAAACACATGCCCAAAATTGCGCTCATAGAATATAAAGCAGGAAATCTCGCCTCCGTTTCGAATGCCTTAAAACGTATCGGTGCCGAGTTTATCATCACGAACAAACACTCCGAACTTGAAAAAGCAGATGGAATAATATTTCCGGGTGTGGGTCATGCGCAAGCAGCAATGGAATCCGTTTTGGAACTTAATCTACAAGATTTTTTATGCACAACAAGTAAACCTGTTCTAGGTATTTGTGTGGGAATGCAATTATTGTTTGACAGCTCCGAAGAAAGTAAAATTCCGACATTAGGCCTCATTCCCGGACACCTTCAAAAGTTCGATACCAAACAAGACAAGGTACCGCACATGGGTTGGAATAAAGTTCAGAAAACAAGTTCACACCCTCTATTAGATGGTTTTGATGAACATTCTTGGGTGTATTATGTACACAGTTTTTATGCGCCCATTGTGCCGGAAACCATTGCTCAAACAGATTACATTCTGCCCTTTTCCGGAGTTGTGGCAAAAGACAATATTATGGGCTGTCAGTTTCACCCGGAGAAATCCGCTCATGACGGCGAACGTTTTTTAAAAAATTTTATCGGTTTATTGTAACCAAACGCACTTTTTTAAACATCAGCTTTTCGCAACTTTAGCTTCAACTGTCATTCATTCAATAAATTCTATTACCCCCAATGAAACGTCTATCAAAAATAATTTTCATCTCTTTGTTTGGAATCGTACTAAGCAACATTTCATTACAAGCACAAGACACCTTATTCGTTTTTGGTCCGGGCGGCCCGTACCCTGCTATTCAGGAAGTCGCTAATCAGTTTACGGCGGAGACCCGCATTCCGGTGAAAATCACAAAAGGACCTTTACCGAACTGGAAATTACAGGCAGAACAACAAGCTGATCTTATTTACAGCGGTTCTGAATTTATGATGTCTTCTTTTATCGGGATATTCCATGATATTAACCCCCAAACCATAGCACCTCTTTATCTCAGAAAATCCGGCATTTTAGTGCGTCCTAATAATCCTAAAAACATTAAAACCCTCCAGGATTTATTAAAAGAGAACGTGCACATTATGGTGGTAAACGGTTCCGGATTAACGGGAGTTTGGGAAGATATTATCGGCAGAACCGGAGATATCAACCTGATGAAACAATTCAGAAAAAATATCTATGTAGAAGCAGCCAACAGTGGTGTCGCGATGAAAGAATGGACGTCTAAACCTGAAATTGATGTGCTGATAACTTGGAATATCTGGCAGGTTTCTAATCCGACAAAAGGTGAATTTATTGAGTTAGATCACAATCTGACTTCTTACAGAGATTGCGGAATTGTGCTAACCAAAAAAGGTGAAAAAAAATCTGCCACTTTGCAGTTCTATGAGTATATCCAAAGCGAAAAAGCAAAACCTGTTTTCAAAAAATGGGGTTGGATAACCGAATAAGATTCTAACTTAACAATGTTCTTCAATCAGAAACTTTCGCAACTAAAGCTTTGTAAATAACTGGTTACAAGCGCTTAAACAACCTCTTTTTTACACTTGACATTTTATTTCAAATGTGCATTTTTAGGGATATTTCGTTGTAATCCATTACTGATTCATTCTTATTTTCCGCACGCCCATTTTCATTTTATTCAACCGTTTTATGCGTGTTATTCCTGCAATTGATTTATACAACCAAAAAGTTGTTCGTCTGAAAAAAGGCGATTACAATCAGCAAACCGAGTACAATTTGAGTCCGTTCGAGCAAGCAAAAGTTTATGTTGATGCGGGTTTTAAGCATCTCCATATCGTTGATTTGAACGGTGCCAAAGAAGGCAAATTCGTGAATTTACCTGTGATTGAGGAAATCATCCAAAAACTAAACGTGTCGGTGCAAACCGGCGGTGGAATCCGCACGTTTGATGATGCTAAACGCTTACTCGATTCCGGACTTTCCCAACTCATTTGCTCTTCAATTGTAGTTAAAAATCCATCTGACTGGCAAAAAATGTTGACTGAATTAGGCGGTGAAACCTGCATACTTGGTCTCGATGTAAAAGACGGGAAATTGGCCTATGCAGGTTGGCTGGAAACCAGCGATGAAACTATCGAAGAATTCCTTAAAAAATATATCCCGATGGGATTAAAGAATGTTCTCTCGACCGATATTTCGCGCGATGGCATGCTTTCCGGAATTAATGTTGAGTTGTATAAACAACTTCAAGATTCGTTTCCTGAATTGGATTTCATTGCTTCCGGCGGATTAAAAGACGTACGCGATTTAGAAGCTTTAAAAGCTATTGATGTGTATGGAGTTGTAGTCGGGAAAGCCTATTACGAAGCACATATTTCTTTGGATGAAATGATTGGGTTTAATGGGTGATTCTTTGTTTTATTAATACTTGGTTTAATCCGTTACTCCCGCGCATGCGGGAGTCTCCTATTATTTACTAATTCGATTCGTTAACGAGCAATAAAACTTCGTAAATCGGTCGAGATGCCCGTATGCACGGGCATGACAAAAAAAAACGCACCGTCACTCCCGCGAATGCGGGAGTCTCCTATTATCTGAACTTGCTACCTTTTAGTGGACAGTTATTCATGCGAATACTCATTACATTGAACTTATGACAACGTATAATCAAGCATTTAAACAAATGGC
>SBGQ01000139.1 GCA_006226965.1 bacterium
TAATTATTTAATAAAATAAAAATACTCCGTTTGGGTGATAGGATGACATAAGTAGCACGGATATACTAGCAGTAACTAAAACAGAAGATAAATTAAAGGTTTGTTATGAAAAACATGAGTTACAAAGGCTTAGTAAAATCACTTCTACTTGGGTTGCTATTCATCGCTTGTAGTGATGACGAAGACAGCGGTTCAGTCAATGTTCCTTCATCAGGAAAAGTTGATATTACACTGGAAAGTTCAAAAACTACATTTTCAGGTTATTTGGTGTATTCCAATTACACGACTGCAAATTTGGCTTCGGTTACAGGAATAAATCAAACAGGAAATGGATTGCTCAGTGTTTCGGTAACCTTATATGCACTAAACGGAGAAGAATTAACTACCGGAGACTATCCGATGTATGTTGAACAAGCATCAGCCGGAAATGCCGTAAATAAATTTGCAATAGTTGCCGTAGCTGAAGACCAATCTACCGTCTGGTTTTCAACAGAAGGAAAAGTAACAATTACAAAGTTAGAGGATGATATTTTGCAAGGAACGATATCAGGAAAAGCAGCTGTGAGCAGTGGTGGTGTAACCGATATGGAAAACTTAAAAACCTTGAGTGGCGGATTTAACGTGGCTCCACTTGCCGGTTTGTAATCAACTTTTGATTGATAGTGAAAGCCAATCTTTACCGATTGGCTTTTTTTATGAAAATGATTCAAACTTCAGTAGAATAGGCAAGCAAATTAACAATGAATGGTATGATTCAGGTTGAGCGCATTTTAATGGATTACTCGTTTGAAACGGACAGAATTGAATCGCTACAAATCAAACGAAAAATAGCGTTGCTTGCCTCTGCGTGTAGGTTTTTATTTTCTTTTTTGATTTATGCCGTGTTTGTATCGCTTTTTGTGTCCATTTTCAGATTGTTTATGGAAGTCGAAAGTGGGTTTGTGTATATCATAATGGCATTTATGGCCTTAGTGTTGATTTTTATACTGTACACTAATTTCAAAGAGCATTTTGTAAATAAAGTCAGCCGAATATTTCCGGGATTAACGTTAACCGGTTTTTCAGGTACTGTTATATCGGTAATTAGCATATTGCTTGTTTTAGCTTCTGCTTTACTGATTTCAATCTCTGTATTTCCTGTAACAGATTTCAATAAAAACGGATTTTCATTCATAGTAAGATGGGTAATCAGCATTTTGGGAATTGTAGGTATTGTTGGGATTTCAGCCTTGTTTAATATTCCTGTGTTGAAATATGAAGTGGTTTATTTCGAGAAAATCAGTAAATGGATAATCGGCAAAATTGACGCCAAATCTGAATTTCATACTCGCCACCGTTGGCCAAGTATGGCAAGTTTGTTTAGTTCAGGTGATAAAACTGAAAGAGAAGCCCATCCCGGAATAAACATGCTCGATGTGGATAAAGCTTTTGCAGGATATTTGCATCAGTTTTTATCTGCTTCGTTTGATGATTCTGTTTCGATAAAAACAGGAAAACATCAGATTGATATCGCACAATTAGAATTGAAAACGAAAGAAGTAAAACAATCACACGGGAAAAAAACAATTTCAATTCAATCCGTGTTTAAAGGGACCGTTATCGCTACAAGTTTAAAGTCTGATGATAGTATCGCTCGTGTTTCAACCAAATTTCACGTGCCGTTATTTATGGGTGAAATCATCAACAAAGAAACAACAACAAACGGCGAAACGAACTTAGAATTAGCCGGAAATGATAGCTATCCAAAGCGATTCGAACTGGAGAAAACCTGTGTTTTTATTCATGATTTATGGAATTCTGATACCACTGTTTTAGTGAGTCAAGGACGACTATTTTTACTCTTGTACGATACCAATTTGTTTACGGAAATGGCTCTTTCAGCCGATTTGTTTACGGATGAGCATGTACGTAAACCTCTGGAAACGCTACATGAATTTGCCAAACTAGCTGAAAAATTGAATCTGTAAAAAATACTCAGCAAGTTTGGTCAGCGTGCGCTAATTTTGCGTCATGGAAGGATTTGACCCACATTTTATGCACGATTTGGTGCGCGCAATTATGCCGTACGGAAAATATGAAGGCAGAAAACTCTATCAGATTCCGGTGCATTACCTGGAATGGATGGAAAAGCAAGGCTGGCCAAATGGGAGATTGGGTCAGCAGTTGGCAACCATGTATGAGATTAAAACGAACGGCTTGGATGCGATTTTAGAACCGTTTATTCGTGGAAAGGTGTAGCTCCCGAAAAAAAAGGCCCGAATTTCATCGAGCCTAAATCAGAAACTTATTTTAAAGAAGCTTGAAGTTTATCCCAATCTTTCAGGAATTTTTCTAAGCCAATATCCGTTAAAGGATGCTTTAACAATGCTTCGATAACATTTAAAGGCATAGTTGCAACATCAGCGCCGATTTTAGCACATTCAACAACGTGCATGGGATGACGAATACTTGCTGCCAAGACTTCGGTTTCGAGTAAATAGTTGTCATAAATCTGAACGATATCAGCAATAAGCTGCATTCCATCAGTTGATACATCATCTAAACGACCAACGAACGGAGAAATATAAGTTGCACCTGCTTTAGCGGCAATTAAGGCTTGAGTTGCAGAAAAACAAAGTGTACAGTTGGTTTTTATGCCTTCGTCAGAGAAGGTTTTAATAGCTTTAATACCGTCTTTTATCAAAGGGATTTTTACTACTACATTCGGAGCGATTTTTGCTAAACGGCGGCCTTCTTCAATCATTCCATTGTAATCGGTAGAAATTACTTCCGCACTAACATCGCCGGTAACTATCTCACAAATTTTGGCAATGTGTCCTTCGAAATCACGAACACCTACTTTTGCACAGAGCGATGGGTTAGTGGTAACACCATCAAGAACACCCATATCATTGGCTTCTTTGATTTCATTTAAATCGGCTGTATCAATAAAAAATTTCATAGAGCTAGTTTTTTCCGGTTTTGAGTTGGTTAAAGATATGAAAAGCTATGGATTAGGTGATGTGACAAAGTTATGTGTATCGAAGGAAGATGCCGGAGTGGAATGGAATTTTCAATAAACAAAGTGAAAGGAGTTATCTCGAAATGGTCTTACACATAAGATAAATTTCCTTGTTTTACGAAGGTTTTAATACTCAATGTCATCTACAATTAATTGCACACTAGAAAAACGGTGCTTTGGCTTTTTAAACTCGATAAAGCTTTACAAAACATTGTAAAACAATATAAATCGGGAATGTTATTGCATTAATTTTGTTTATCTAATCGCACTTTTTATCAACATTAGTTTCAAATCGGTGAAGAAGCATTATTTACTCGTATCAATCTTAGGTCTAATAACAATTATTTCTTGCGGCGGTGATTCTGCCGGACAACAAGGGGCAGGACGCTTTGGCGGACGTTTCGGTGGTAAGAAAGTCACCAGCGTTGAAGTAAAAGCCATTGAGACATCATCCATTTCAAAACAAATTAAAGCGTTCGGAACTATACAATCCGAAGCAACCGTTCGCGTAATTCCACAGGTTTCTAACCGAATCGTAGATTTTTATGTGGATTTGGGAGATACCGTAAAAGCAGGACAAAAACTTGCTAAAATTTATGACCGTACCTTTCGTGACCAAGTTCTGAGAGACCAAGCTAACGTACAACAGGCTCGAGTTGGTTACGTTAGAGATAGCGCAAGTTACGTGCGTGCTCAAAAGCTTCACGACCAAGGTTTATCATCTGACGCAGAATATCAAACCGCATCAGCAACGTATCAGGCTTCAAAAGCGCAATTGGCAACGGCACATGCCGCATTGACCCAAAGCCGTGAGAATCTTCAGAATACAGAAGTGACTTCTCCTGTAAATGGTGTCGTTATTTCAAGAACAGGTGAGGTCGGCGATTTAGCAACAACCGGACAAGCACTTTTCGAAATCGGAAATAACAGCGGTTACGAAATCCGTTTATTTCTTCCTTTGCAGGATTGGGAATTGGTTCGCATCGGACAAAAAGTAGATATCAAGATTACCAACCAACCGGACAACAATTCCGGTGGTGTAGTAACCCGAATTAGTCCGCAATTAGATGCGGTTACCGGTTTGGGTGAAGTAGTTGTAACCATCAACAAAAACGCACAAATGCTTTATGCAGGAGCATTAACTGAATCTCGCATAAATGTAGTTACAAAAAATGAAGTGGTTACGGTTCCTCGTTCTTCATTAATCGAGAAAGTACAGACCTTCATCGACCCCGAATCAAACACCATCAAACTGCAAAGAACATACAGTTTGTTTGTAGCTCAAGATACGGTTGCAGCACAGCGCGATGTTGAATTAGGTTTAGAACAAGGCGACCGTGTTGAAATTTTAAGTGGGTTAAAAGCCGGCGAAAAAATCGTGATTACGGGTCAGAATGGCTTAGAAGATAAAGCTGCTATTAAAGTGGTAGATAGCAATACATTCCGCACAAAACCGGCTCAAACAATTGTTTCTGCTGATTCAACTGAGAAAAAATCCGCTGCTCAAAAAGCAAACTAAATGAAAAATTTATCCAAAATTGCCGTTGAGCGTCCTGTAACCTTTTTAATGATTGCACTCATTGTAATCGGTTTTGGGATATTCGGGCTTTCCAATTTGCGATTGAACCTCTATCCGGATGTTTCCTTTCCAACGGTTACCGTTTATACCGTGTATGAAGGTGTGGCTCCGGAAGACATGGAAACCTTGATTTCGCGCCCTATTGAAGAACAAGTGGGTTCTATTTCAGGAGTAGTTCGTGTTCGATCTTTATCTAGCCAAGGTGCATCCGTTGTAAAATTATACTTCAACTGGGGAACCGATTTGTATCAGGCGGAAGCCGATGTGCGCAAAAAATTAGACTTTGTGCGTCGTGCAATTCCTCAAGATGCGGAGCAGCCGATTGTGTTTTCATACGACCCGAACGAAGAGCCGATTATCGTTTTAACGCTCACATCAAAAACAGTAAACCTTCGCGAATTGAGAACCATTGCTACTCAGCAATTGGAGCAACGTATTGAACGAATTACGGGAATTGCATCGGCTGAAACTGCCGGTGGTTTCGAACGTCAGGTTAGTATTAGGCTAAAAAACGAGAAAATGGTGGCTTATAATGTTGATATTGCCAGCATTGCAAACCGACTTCGATCAGAAAATATTCAGGTTCCTGCCGGTGAATTGGTTGAAGGAAACATGATTTATTCCCTCAGGACTATTGGTGAGTTCAAACAAATCGAGCAAATCAAAAATATTCTCATCAATTCCGCCGATGGCAAACCGATTATGCTGAGCGATATTGCCGATGTTGAAGATGGGATTTCGCAACCGATTGGCGGCGTTCATGTTCAGGGGAACGATGGGGTAATTATTAACGTGTACAAACAAAGCGATAGTAATGTAGTTACTGCTGCCGGAGAAGTGGTTAATAAAATGGATGCCTTGCGCAAAACCTTACCGCGCGATGTGCATTTAGAAATTCTTACCAATAAGGCAGACTTCATCGAATTATCTATCAGTAACTTGATTTCTACCGGTTTTCAAGCAATTGTTTTGGTTGTATTGATTTTGTTGTTTTTCCTCCGAAGTGTAAAATCTTCGTTCATAATCGCAATTTCTATTCCGGTTTCAATCATTTCCACATTCAGCATTATGGATTATGCTGATTTGAGCTTAAACGTAATTTCACTTTCCGGTTTAACATTGGCTGTTGGGATGGTGGTAGATAATGCCGTTGTAGTATTAGAAAACATTTTCCGATTTAAAGAAGATGGTTATAACGGAAAAACATCTGCTATAAACGGGGCTCAGGAAGTGGCCGTTCCTGTAATGGTTTCAACATTAACCACCTTGGTGGTTTTTCTCCCGATTTTATTTGTACCGGGAATTGCGGGATTTTTATTTCGAGATTTAGCGCTAACCATTTCATTTGCTCTCATTGTATCTACTTTGGTTGCGTTGACACTTATTCCCTTAATGAGTTCAAAGTTTTTAAATGATGATTCAGTTAAGAAAAAATCAAAATTATTTTTAAAGAAGATATCTGCTCCGATTAATAACATAACTCAAGAAAAAGTAGCCGGCCCTATTGGAAGACTGTTGGATAAAATGGAAAGCACCTACAGTTCACAGTTAGCATGGGCGTTAAACAACAAAGGAAAAGTGATTCTTGGCTCTGCGATTTTGTTTATCGGAACGATGCCGTTGTTTAATCAACTAGGTGGAGAGTTTTTCCCTCCGGTTGATGAAAATGCCTTTGTTTTAGATGTAGCTCGCGAACCCGGTGTAAGTTTGCGAGAATTAGAAAGAACCATTTCTCAGGTTGAAAGCATTATTCAACAGGAAGTACCTGAAGCCAGACTCATTGTATCCGATTACGGTGATAAAGTGGGTGTAGAAGGAGCTGATAATCCGGGCGGTTTCCATGGTACCGTTCGTGTGGAATTAACTCCGAATCGGGAACGAGTTCGCAATCAGTTTGATATTACAGCATCGTTGCTAACGGCTCTAGAAGTAGTGCCGGGTGCAGAAATTAAAGAAGTTCGTCAAAACCCATTGAGCCCTGATGGCGAAAACGGTTTGGTTATTCAATTGTTTGGTTACGACCCGGAAATCAAAAAAGAACTTTCCGGCGGAATTGTTGAAAAGCTGAACGAATTAAAAGGCATCGCAAATGTAATTTCTACATCTGACCAAGGCAGACCGGAATTGCGAATTCAAATGGATCGTGAACGTATTTCCCGTGTGGGTTTAAATACTTCTCAAGTCGCTAATGCTATTGCGAACGCAGTAAAAGGGAATTTAGCCACAACATATATCGATAAAGGCTTGGAATATGATGTGGTTGTTGAATTAGACCCGGCTGAAAAAACGAAAGCGATTGCACTGAATGATATTCAGATTAGAACGGGTACAGGCGATTGGATGCCGTTGAGTAATTTGGCTCGGATTGAACGCTACAACGGTCCGACTAACATTCTGAGAATTAACCAGGAACGTGTTACGGAAATTAAAGCGGATTTGGCAGGAGTTGACCTCAAAACAGCCAGTGAAGAAGCGCGTTCTATTTTAGACGGATTAGATTGGCCGGATGGTTATCGTTATGAATTAGGCGGTTCGGCAGAAGATCAGGCAGAAAGTTTCCGCTTTTTATTAATCGCCTTCTTAATTGCCGGAATTTTAACCTATATGGTTATGGCTTCTCAGTTCGAAAGTCTGGTTGAGCCCTTCATCATTATTTTTACGATTCCTTTGGCATTTACCGGTGTAATTTTAGTCTTGTATGCAACACAAACTCCGATTAGTGTTACTTCCATGGTGGGTTTGATTTTACTTTCGGGAATTGTAGTAAACAACGGTATTGTGATGATTGACTACATCAAAATTTTACAAGCCCGTGGTATTAGCCGTTTCGAAGCCATTGTTACGGGTTCAAGCCGACGTTTACGTCCTATTTTGATGACGGCGTTTACAACGGTTTTATCTATGATTCCATTAGCCATGGAGTTAGGTTCAGGTTCCGAAACGTGGTCGCCAATGGCAAGAACGGTAATAGGCGGACTCACCTTTTCAACCTTATTGATGTTGTTTGTAGTGCCGTGTATTTATTACGTGGTAAATAAAGCGGTAGAAAAACTAGGTTTTGATGCCGTGCACAAAGAAGACCCCTTAGCTGCTCAGGAAGCATCCTAAAAAAGAGGCCATTCCGATGAAACAATTTAGCATAACAGTTGGCATTATTAAGCGTCCGGTAACCGTATTCATGTTAACCTTAATGGTTATCGGATTCGGTTTATTTGCTCTTTCGCGCTTAAAAGTGACCTTATATCCTCCGTTTAATATTCCCGTTTTAGCGATTTCATCGGGATATAGAAACGTTTCTCCAGAAGATATTCAGCGAATTATTGTGGAGCCGATAGAGGCAGCCGTTTCAGCTACGGAAGGAATCGAATCATTGGAATCGACCAGTAGAAAAGGTAGTTCGTTTGTTATTTTGAGATTAAAGCCGGGAACGGACATCAGAAAAACAGAGCTAAAAGTTCGTGAAAGTATCGACCGAATTCGTTCTCAAATTCCGCGTGAAGCTAACGACCCCGTAATTTTCCAATTCGATCCGGAAAATCGTCCGATTATGCGTTTGAGTGTTCAGGCATCAAACAGAGGATTGGACGAACTCCGAAAACTTTCCGTTGAATTTATTGAACCGCGTTTCGAACGACTTAACGGTGTAGCCGCCGCAGATACGCGAGGCGGTTTGGAAAGAACCATTTATGTAAATGTTGATCAGGAAAAATTGGCACTTTATAAATTGCTTCCAAGCCATGTTGAGACTGCCATTCGTTCCAATAATGTTCAAATTCCGGTAGGAAATGTAGCTGGGAAAGATCAGAGTTTAGGAGTTCGGGCGATTTCCATGTACACCGATGTGGAGCAAATAAAACAGACTATTGTATCTATTTCTGCTGATGGTATTCCGGTTCGTGTTCGCGATTTAGCAGAAGTGGACGATGGTTTTGCTCAAATTACAACTCTGGTAGAAGTAAACGGGAAAAACACGGTTACAGTAGATATACAAAAACAATCCGATGCCAATACGCTTGATGTTACTCAGGCTGTTGAAGCGGCAGTTCCTGATATCATCGCTCAACTACCCGACGGAATTGAGATTACCGTATTAAGAAATTCTGGCGGATTTATCGAAACTTCTGTTCAAAACCTGGCAAATTCAGCAGTTCAAGCTTTGGTTGTTGTTGTAATTATTCTGGTCTTGTTTATGGGAGGTTGGCGAATTGCACTCATTGTAGCAACGAGTATACCGATTTCTATGACTGCGACATTTGCCGTGATGTACTTTGCCGGACTCACACTAAACATTTTCTCAATTACCGGTTTGGCTTTAGCTATTGGTATGCTTGTAGATAACTCCATTGTAGTTTCAGAGAGTATTGCCTCTAAGTTGGAAGAAGGCATGAACAGAATGCAGGCCGCCATTCAAGGAACAAACGAAGTAATAGGTGCCTTAGTTGGAGCTACCTTAACCACATTAGGTGTATTTGTTCCGATGTTGGGATTAACCGGTTTCACTGGTGTTGTGGCTAAGGATTTGGCCTTAACCATTTGTATAGCCATTCTGATTTCGTTTATTGCTTCTATTGTTTTGATTCCAGTTTTAGCATCATTATTTATGAATGTAACCGCATTTGAATCGCGCGGAAAAGTGTTTAAAGCTATGCATAAAATGGAACGCGGTTACGGAAATGCGCTCAATTGGCTGCTATTTCATAAACGTTATGTAGTATTAGGTGGCTTAGTAATTGTGGCCTCAAGCTTCTTCTTATTTAGAGCCATTCCGGGTGGATTTTTCCCGGAAGGTGATTCAGGAGAATTAGATATTGATGTAACGCTTCCGACAGGAACAAAACTGGCAACAACTGCATCTGTAATTCGGGAGTTTTCACAAATAGTGATGAAAAACCCGGACGTTAAAAACGTAGTTACTTCTATCGGTCAGCGCAGGTGGTCACAAGAAACAAATCGCGGAGAAATAGCTGTTACCTTAGTTGATAAAGACAAACGTAAAAAATCAAGCCAAGAATACGCCATGATGTACCGAAAAATGCTGGAAAAGCCCGGTGTGGATATCAATGTGGATGTTGAAGGCGGTTCAGGAATTCGCATGGGTAACTGGGGCGGCGGCGGTGGCGTCCGTGTTTCTTTATTTGGATCTGATATTCAGGTATTACAAGCTTTATCAGATAAAATTGAAGCCATAGCCATGCAGGATTCGAACGTAATCAACGTAACAAATCCAAGAATAGACCCAACGCCTGAATTACATTTTATTGCTGACAGACAACGCCTCAGCAGAATGGGTGCATCTCTTACCGATGTCGCAAATGCTTTAAAAACACAAACCCGCGGAACCCAAGTAGGAGAGTTTCGTGCTGATGGGCGTGAAATTCCCATTGAAGTGCGAACAAGTGAAACTGCCATAAAAAGCAGAGATGATTTAGACCGTTTAGCGGTGTATCAAACCAATGGCGTGCGTGTTCCGATTGCAGCAGTTGGCGATTTCGAACCTTTTCAAGGCTTGGATAGAATTACTCGCCGCGACCGCGAAACATTAATGGATGTTTCCATTCAGGTTAAAGGAAATCCGATAGAATACAATAAAAAAGTGGCTGATATGATGGCTACCCAAATTCCGATTCCTGATGGTTATCGTTATGAAATGACGGGTTCAAGCCGCGATGCACAACAAAGCGGAAGTGAATTGTTCTTAGCCTTATTAACGGCTTTGGCTCTCACATATATGATTATGGCTTCTCAATTCGAGAACTTTATCGATCCCTTAGTGGTAATGTTTACTATTCCCTTAGCGTTTTTCGGCTCTTTAGTACTGTTGTTTATTACCGGAACGGCACTTTCTATTCCGGCTTCCATCGGTATTGTATTATTGATCGGCATCGTGGTAAATAATGGTATTGTACTGATAGATTATATCCATCAGTACACCTCATTCTCGAAAGACGATGACCCGGAAGATTTCTTCAAACGATTTGTGTTAGCGGCACAACGTCGTATGCGCCCGATTTTATTAACGGCTTTAACCACCATCTTTTCCATGGTTCCCTTAGCTTTGGAAATGGGTTCAGGTTCTGAGACTTGGAGTCCTTTAGCTCGTTCTGTAATTGGCGGACTCACCTTTTCATCAATTTTGAGTCTGTTCATGGTGCCTGTATTAACCATGTTGGCATCAAAAAAAGGTCGTGCAGTTATTCGAGTTTTAAAAATGCAGAAGCTTTTAGCGCAATCAGTAACTGCTGAGTCAGGAAATCAGGAATAGTTATTCGCACAAAATGGCATCACCCTTTTATAATGATACTTTTATAGTATATTTTGAGGGAGAAATAAATTGAGAATATAATTTTTGATGGCTATGGATAACTATACAAAAGGATTTGTTACCGGAATTTTTACTGGTGCCGTTGCGGGCGCTGTAGTTGCACTCTTATTTGCACCTGAATCAGGAAAAAACTTACGTAAGAAACTCTCTTACCAATTAGGTGCGTTAATGGAAGAGTTAGATGATATTCAAATGAAAATTACCGATCGAAAAAAAGTAATCGGTAATAATGAAGCCAAGCTAAAAGGGGATAAAGTAGTGGCTGAAGCTCAAAAAAGAGCAGAAGATCTCATTCGCGAAGCAGAAGATTTGATAAAAGCAATAGAAGCAGTTTAAACAAACGTGTGTGAAAGAAATTGATGGTTTAGAAAAGGTTTGGGCGACCGGCGCGTCACCAAATCTTGCCGACTATGCCTTTGTTATGGCGCATGGTCGAGGTTCGGATGTTAGTGATATGCAAAGTATGTTGCCCACGGTTGGCTCGAGTAATATTTATTGTGTCATGCCCAGAGGTCCGTTGGAAATTATGCCCGGACGTTATGCTTGGTATCCGTTTTTCTGGAATGAAAATCTCACCGAAAACATGCGTTATCTGAATATGTCGTTCGAGCTACTCGATCACAGCATTCAGCACTTGTATGATGTAGGTTTTAAAGATGAACAAATTGTATTAATCGGGCATTCACAAGGGGCTAATCTTTTAATTGAATATTTTCTAGCGAACCCAAGACCCTATAAAGCCTTGATTAGTATGCGTGGCTGTGTTTTAGGGAATTATGGTGATGACCGTGATTTTCATAACACTTTACCGCCTACATTAGTATTGTTAAATGCCGGCAGGCGCGACCCGTACATCCCAATGCGTAAAACCGATCAAAGTTTTAACATGATGAAACGCTTGGGCGCCAATGTGTACAAAGTTCAATACGAAGCCGGACACGGGGTTCATCGATCCGAACTCACCGACTTAAAAAAGTTATTAGCAAAGAATTTTAATTATGAGGAGTAGCGAAAGCACTCCTTTTTTTATTTGATGGACTTCATCCAAAATTGCATAGGCTTCTTACTTTCCTGAGTCTCGCCGATGTCTTTCCACGAAAATTCGGTGAGCATTCCTTCTTGTTTTTCGTAACCCATTCGCTGCCAAAATACATTTAAGGGTTGATAACCTTCCGGTTTCATTGGGTGTGTATCAGGTCGGATAACACCACAAAATGAAGTGCTTGTTATTTGTGTAAGTGTTGAAGCGTACGCTTCTCTGAGTTTAAAAAATCGAATACCCAAACCCATTCCCCGGTATTCTTTTTTAAGGATAGATTCACCGAAATAGAAAACGGACTCGAGTGGAAATCCATTTTCAACAAAAGGACGCTTAACTTCGTCTGTTTCAAAAAGGAGTGGGATTCCGGTTGTAGCCCCGATTACTTGGTCGCCATCAAAAACCAAAGCACAGTAGGCTTGCTCACAAGAGGCATATGTTTGCAAATACTTTTTTTCGTAATCCAGTGAACCTTCATACAAATAGGGGAAATCGTGAAAAATTTCGATACGGAGTTTTGCCAAATCATTGATGTAGGGAATCAATTCTTCGCCGATGCATTCCTTTATGGTGATGGATGGTTTCATATATCAATTAAAATGAAGAAAAGCACTAAAATAACAAAGCCCTGACTTCAAAAGACAAGGCTTTGTTTAAAAATACGGTAAGCTTTTTACGCCGGACCAATCAAATTTTCAGCGATAATTGAGGATGAAAGCACACCGGGTAATCCGGCTCCGGGGTGCGTTCCCGCTCCCACAAAGTACAATCCTTCAACATCTTCCGATTTGTTATGCGGACGGAACCACGCCGATTGAGTTAAAAGTGGCTGAACAGAAAACGCTGAGCCCAAATAACTGTTTAAGGTTTCTTCAAAGTGAAGAGGATCGATATAATGTTCTGCAACGATATTTTCTTGTAAATCAGGAAGATAATTGTCTTCCAAAAATTGCATAATCGCATCTCGATACGGTTTGGCTTGTGTTTTCCAATCGATATCGGCTTCTAAATGCGGAACCGGAGAAAGTACATAAAACGATTCATGTCCTTCTGGCGCAATGCTTGGGTCGGTTATCGTGGGCATGTGCAGATATAAGGAGAAATCTTCAGCCAATACTTTCTTGTTGAAAATATCATCCAGTAAACCTTTATATCGCTCACCTAAAATAATATTGTGATGCTTTAGATTCGAAGTGTTATATCGTTTTTTTGTGCCGAAATAAATCACAAAAAGAGACATCGAATATTTCGTTTTTTCGATTTTACGGTCGGTGTATTTACGTCGATGTTGTGCATCGATCATATTTTTGTAGGTATAGGCAACGTCCGCATTAGAAACTACAATATCGCTCTCTAGAACTTCGCCGTTTTCAAGCAAAACGCCCGTAACCTGACCTTTATCAATCAGAATTTCTTCCACTTCAGTGTTCAGGTGATACTTTCCGCCCTGTTCCGTAAATAATTTGCCCAAAGCTTCAACTAAAGCGCCGGTTCCACCCATTGCATAATGCACACCCCATTCACGTTCGAGATAATGAATCATGGCATAAATGGAAGTGGTATCAAACGGGTTACCGCCAACCAATAAAGGATGAAATGAAAAACAACGTCTCAGAAATTCGTTTTCAACAAACTGAGACACGTATTTATACACGTTTTTGTAGGATTGTAGTTTGATTAAATCGGGAGCTACTTTCAACATATCCCACACTTTCAGGAAAGGTTTGTCAGCGAGTTCGGTGAATCCCTTGTCGAAAATGGCTTTCGTTGTTTTTATGAAATTGAGGTAACCTTGTTTGTCAGCCGGATTCCAATTTTCGATTTGTTCGAGGATAAACTTTTCATCACCGTTATAATCTAAATGGCGGCCTTCATGATTAAAAATGCGGTAAAACGGATTACACGGAACAAATTGAACATAATCTTCACGTTTTTTTCCTGCTTTTGCGAAGATTTCATCAAACATAAAAGGAGCAGTAATTACAGTGGGGCCGCCATCGAACTTAAAACCGTTTTGTTCATACACGTAAGCTCGTCCGCCCAATTTGTCTCGTTTTTCTAAAATCGTTACATCGTGTCCGTTCGATAAAAGGCGATTTGCGGCTCCTAAACCGCCAAAACCGCTGCCTATTACGATGATTTTCTTTTTCATGAAGGAATTTAATTTCTGTGATTAATTGTTCACGCTAAACAAGGACTGTGAATACTTTCGTTCGATAAAAAACGAATTATTTAAAGTTGTTTTACAAACCCGTCAATTCCGTCACGCTTTAAGCGTTTGGCGAAATCTTGAGCGTCTTCTTTCGAATTGAATTTCCCGACAAAAACTCGATAGACGGTTTTTCCGTCAACTTTGTAAGATTTCACCCAAGCGTTTTTTACGGTTGATGCTTTTGCTTCGGCGCCTTTAGAATCGTTATATGAAGCTATTTGAACAGCGAATAATTCATCTGAATTCGCACGAGCGTTCACTTCACGAGCATCACCTCGAACCAAAAATAATCGAACACGCGCTGTTCCAGAGTTCAGCATGTCTAGTTTTTTTGCAGCGCCGCGAGATAAGTCAATAATTCTGCCTTTTGCATACGGTCCGCGATCGTTAATTCGAACCACAACCGATTTGCCGTTATCGAGATTCATAACACGAACTAAAGTGTTGAAAGGCAATGTTTTATGCGCAGCTGTTAACTCTTCCTGATCGTATTTTTCACCGTTCGCAGTTTGTTTGCCATGAAAACCCGGGCCGTACCAACTTGCCACGCCGGATTGGAATGCTCTAGTTGATGATGTGGTTGCACAAGAAGTTAGACCTAGTGAAACCGTTAAGAATAAGAAAAGAGTAAAAAGTTGATTTCGCATGATTTCCGATTAGTGAACGCCTGTAAAATAACCTTTATTTGAAGTTTTACTAAATGTGAATGCATTCAAAAAAATGGAGTTTTGCATAAATTTAATCATCAAAAGAAGAAATGTACCCTTACATTCAAATCTGGAAATACATCAAATGAAAATGTTGTAAAAGTTAATTTGATTTGATTTCGGATGTTTAGCGATTCAGAATTCTAAAAGAAAATTCACTATTTATTTTCACAACAATTAAGTAATCTCTCCCAATCAAATAGCAATTTTTTGGCAGTCTATGAAGAAAATATGTTTTTTATCACTCAAGGGCGGAACAGGTAAAACAACAACCGCTTTTAACGTAGCTACTCAGTTAGCTAATCAGGGTTTAAAAGTTCTGGCTATCGACTTAGATCCGCAAGGTTATTTAACCTGTAGTTTTGGTGAGAGCACGGCTGCCGGACGCAAAAATGTACACGATGTTATTAACGGTGTGCCTATTAAAGAAGCGATTCGTGAAACAAAATCAGGCGTACATCTGATTGCTGCGGATTTGGAACTTACAACGGCCGATTTGGATATGAAGAATGAAGGGCGTGAGTTTTTTATGCGAAAAGCCCTCGAAAAAGTAACCGGATATGATGTAGTAGTATTCGACTGTTGTCCATTTATGGGGATTTTGAGTGTAAATGCTTTGGTTGCCAGCGATGAATTAATTATTCCTACAGAACCGGAGTTTTTAGCCATGCGCGGAGTGCGTCAATTGTATTTGAAGGTGGTGCAGATTATTCAAAAAGATTTGAATCCCGATTTGGAGTTTTCGGGTGTGGTTGTAACCAAGTTTGATTCCAGAAAACGAAATCACCGCGAAACCTCAGAAAAGATTGCAAAACTATTTCCCGATAAGGTTTTTGAAACAAAAATCAGAACAAATGTAGCATTAGCAAATGCAACGGCTGCCGGAGTTTCAATTTTTGATTTCGCTCCTGATTCCAACGGCGCGACAGATTATAAGGCACTTACTGATGAAGTAGTAAAACGATATGGACTTGAAAAAAAGGTGTAGATTTAAAAAAGGTGTAAAGGTTTTTGGAGTAAGGAGTAAAGGGAATTCAGTTTAAGTATTCAGGTTTTAGGTTATAAATCAAAAATCTGCCATCAACCATCAAAAATTTCTAAAATCCGACATCCGACATCCGACATCCGACATCCGACATCCGACATCCGACATCCGACATCCGACATCCGAC
>SBGQ01000043.1 GCA_006226965.1 bacterium
AGCCATTTGTTTAAATGCTTGATTATACGTTGTCATAAGTTCAATGTAATGAGTATTCGCATGAATAACTGTCCACTAAAAGGTAGCAAGTTCAACGTTGTAAACTTCCTGCGTTAGGGATTGAAGCGGCAGCCCGGAGCGAGCTTGCGAGCGAGGACTATTAGCGGAAAGCCCGACGCAGCTTTAGCTGCGGAACGCCCACGCTTACCTTATTTTTTTTGAATGCCGTTTTCTTTTATCTCAATCTTCCCTTGCTTGTACAAATTCCCGACGGCTCGTTTGAATTGCTTTTTGCTCATATTCAGTGTTTCGTACACTTCTTCAGCAGAACTTTTGTCGTGAAGAGGTAAAAAACCCTTGTTTTCGCTTAGTTTTTCGAGGATAATTTCTGCGCTGTCTCTTGCCCCTTCCAAGCCAACTCGCTGCAAACGCAAATCAATCTTTTTATCTTCGCGAATCCCAAATACATATCCTTTTATTCGTTCACCGTATTCCAAGAGTTTAAACACCTGATTTTCATACAATAAACCTTGGTGTACTTCATTCACGATGGCATTATAGCCCAAATCTGTTTTATCCAAGATAATGAGCTCAACCTCGTCTTTTTCTTTTACGGTAAGGTAATCGTTGCTCAAAAACTGATAAATCTTGCTTGAACCTGCCAAACGCCCGGTTTTTTCGTCTTCGAAAAGATAAACGAGATATGATTTACCCACTTCCATTTCAACACGTTGCTCTTTGTGCGGAACTAACAAATCTTTTTCCAATCCCCAATCCATAAAAGCGCCGTTTTTACTTACATCTTTGCAGGTTAGTATCTCAAATTGATTAAGCTGAATAGTTGGCATTAAAGTAGTGGCAATTAAACGATCTTCACTATCGTGATATAAAAACACGTCGATTGAATCGCCCACGGTGGTGTTTTCCGGAATGTATTTTTTCGGAAGCAAGACCTCGCCGCCTTCAGAATCACCTAAATAAAATCCGACAGAGGTATCGCGTAAAACGCTGAGTGTGTTAAATCGTCCGGCTTCGAGCATAGTTCCTTTTTTTGATGAAAGATAGCACTTGTTTTGTAAAGTTGAGCACAAGCATTATTCTTCCTTTTTCGTTGTTTTTTCATGTCTTTTTTATTGATTTTCGATGTAGAAAACGTACATTCTGAAACAATCGGTTCAAAATAAAAATATATGCCGCGTCCCAAACTATTTTCTCGCGAGGAAGTGATTAAAAACAGCCTGATGTTATTCTGGAATAAAGGATATTATCCAACCGGAGTGAAAGAAATCACGGAAACATCAGAGATTAACAAATCCAGTTTATATGAAGCTTTCGGCGATAAAGAAGGTTTGTTTTTAGAATGTCTCCACTATTATCGAAATGTATATTTGAGCGAATTTTTCTCCGTTTTTAAATCCGATGCCGGACAATTACATGCACTTTCAAAATTTTTTGAACTGATTATTCCGGAACAACATCAACCGCCCTTAACTTGGGGTTGTTTTTTGGTGAATACTATGGTTGAAGCCGCACCGCACGAAGCCAATATCCGAACCGTTGTATTATCCTATTTGAAAGAAATTCAGCTACGTTTGGAAAAATCTATCGTATTGGGTCAGCGTAACGGTGAAATCAGTTTCGAGCACGACCCGGAAGAATTAGCTCAATATATTTTGAATGCCTTCACCAGCTTACGGGTAAATTTAAAAGTACAGCCGAATACATCGCTAATAATATCAACTCAAAAGTATATAGTTGGCTCCATTCGGAACGTACATTTGACTTAATTAATCACTAAGTTCTCAATATTATTTCAGTTGAGCACTAATTAAGAGGGTTTTATGAAAATTATTTATCTATTGGGATTATTGGGCATTATCAGTCAAGCCTGTGCACCTGTTTTCTCTGAGTTTCAAGATGCAGGAACCGTTGGAAAAGGTCGCTCTGAAATCGGAGCTTCGTTCACCCAAACAGCTCTTTACTCTGATACACTAGGTAGATTTGCAACACCCAGAGATTTTTGGGGGGAAGATGAAAATTACTCCTTTAGCAACTCAGCCATCACTCTGCAATACGTTACTACCATTTATTATTCTTATGGAATTTTGAATTCAGTTGATATTCGAGGTTTCGCCGGATATATAACCACGAACTCATTATACTTTTCACCAGACGGCAAAAATGACGTATATAAGCCCGATGACGTTCTTTTCCTTGCGCTTGGCCCCAAAATCAGCATAATTAAAGATAGACTTACCTTCTTTTTTCCTTTTGGAACTATGTATTATTTAAACACAAATAAAAGCAGAAATATAGATTCCAATATTGACGGAACAACTTTACACTTTCACCCTACAGCTCTGTTATCGTTTGACTTACACGAAAATATAAGATTCACACAGTCAGTTAAGGCACTCTTTAATTTTGCAGACGATGCCGATTTACTTTATGCAACCAATACCGGATTTGCTGTTGGCAACTCAAGGATTAGAATTAGGCCTGAAATAGGGTTTCTATTTAAACCGGGAGAAGCAGATTGGTATATGAATTACGGACTAGGCTTTAGTTTTGGCTTGTAATGCACCCATCAGGATTTAACCTTATAAACAGGGAACGCATAATACTGTTGAATTAAATCGAAATCTCGATCGTTATGAAGCAAGGCAATTCCTTCTTTATGGCAAAACATAGCTAAGAGAATGTCGATTTGCGAACGAACCGTATAACCATCTTTCCGAATTGAACGGTACCAATTAATCGAATCTAACCAAGATTCACGATAAGCAACTTCAACCTGCTCTAACTCTAAAAATAATTTTTTTACTTTTTCATAGTGCAGGTTATTACTAATTCCGCGAAGGACTTCCATCATCACCAAATCGCACATTAACACCGAATTCGATTTCAACGCCGTTTCCAAGTAGTCAACTTGATTAATATCCTGATTTTTCAAATAGGCAATCCATACAGAGGAATCAACTAAGACCATTAATCCTCTGCAACCTTGCTAAGAGATGAACCAGCGGGATATGTAGAGTAGTCTGAATCACTAAAAAACTCCACTTTACCTCTTAATTTCAGTAATTCGAGTTGTGCGATTTTATGCTTCAATAATCGCAAACCTGCCTCAACAGCATCTTTTTTTGTTGAATAATGACCCGACTCTAAAATTGAATCCATTAATGAATCGTCTATTTCGATATTCGTTCTCATGATGTGTATTATTTATTACTTTCATACACATTACCAATATTTTTTATTAATATCAACAGAGATTTCACCTCTATTTTGGTTTTCTCTTACTCAAAAACGGTAAAGGAGTAATTCACGAATTACACTTACTCCCCCATTATCAACTTCTAGGTAACAATCGAACATGCTGTAAAGAATATCAAAGGGAGATAGGCTCAGTCATAGGGTTTGAGCGCGCTCCATTCGTAATCGTTTGTTCTATCCTAAAAGGTAATGTTCAGTAAAGTTCTTTCTCGTTTTTCATTGTATGTCATTTAAAATTTGATTCAAATTACTTGTTTAATCTGATTGACACACTTTTCTGAACACTCTCGGATTCTGTAAAAGCTCAAACAATAGGAGAACCCGTCTGCACGGGAGAGACAGCTTTTCCATTTCCAAATCATTACATCATTACATTGTTACATCAATCAATCGGATTGTGCTCTTTCCAATGTTTACCACTGTAACTTTTCACTTCTACGAATTCTCCATCACGCTGAACATATCCATCAGGCGTTAACGGAACTTTTCCGTAAGGAGTATCGAGCACGTAAGTCGGAATAGCAAAACCGGAAGTAGAACCTCTGAGTTCGTTCATTATCTTTTTCCCCTCCTCGATGGTAGTTCGAAAGTGCTTGGTTCCGCCAATCAATTGCGCCTGATAGAGATAGTATGGACGCACGCGCATTTTTACCAATCCGTTGAATAAATCGCGTAAGATTTCAGAAGAATTATTAACGCCTTTCAATAACACCGTTTGATTTCCAAGCGGAGCACCGGAACGAGTAATTTTATCACAAGCCAAAGCCGCTTCAGGAGTTAACTCTTTTATATGATTATAATGTGTGTTCACCCAAATAGGATGGTATTTTGAAATAATTTCACACAAGGAATCTGTAATACGAAACGGATTTAATACCGGCAATCGCGAACCGATTCGAATAATCTCAACATGCGGAATGGCACGCAAGCGGGAAATAATCCATTCAATATTTGAATCACTCAAAATGAGCGGATCGCCGCCTGTTAATAATACATCTCTGATTTGCGGAGTTCGAGCTATGTAATCAATTCCCTCCTGTAATTCCGCTTTATTCATGGCGTATTCAGAGTCGCCAACCATACGTTTTCGTAAGCAATAACGGCAATAAACCGCACATTCAGCAGCTACAATAAAAGCAACACGATCGCCATAATTATGAACCACGTTTTTCACGGGTGAATGCGCTAATTCTTCGAGCGGGTCGAGAGCGTCAAGCGGTAAATCGTCTGACATTTCATCCATTTTCGGGACAACCTGCTTGCGTATCGGACAATTCGGATCGTCCGGGTCCATCAATGAAGCGTAATATGGAGTGATTTGCCAACGAAAATGCGCCTGTGTTTCTTGAATAGCCTGACGTTCATCATCAGTTAGATTAATCCATTCTGCTAAGGCTTCCGGCGTAGTGATACGGTTTCTAAGTTGCCATTTCCAATCGCTCCATTCAGGCTTGGAGCGCATTTCTTCACGATTAATCACAGAGTATTGTTTAGGTTGATGATGATTCAACGCAAAGATATTGAGAATTTGAAGTACTGTTCATAAGAAATACACTCAGTCCTACATTCATTTTGAACATCATATTGAATCAATTCACAACAAACTCCATCAAAATCTCAAAATGTTCATCACCTTTTGTGCTTCCTCCGATTTGAGCTTTTCCTCTGTTTAATTTCATTTTTTTGAAATAGCGAGTTCCATCTGCTTTCAATTCTTCGGCTTGTTCACCGTTAAAAATTACCATGCGTTTAAATGCTGTCGATTCCATATCAAACAAAACAGAATCTCTCGAACTTATGGATGTTGGCGAAGGTGAAATCAGGTTAAATGGATGAATCACATAGCTTTCGAATGTTTTCGGAAAGGTATTTGAATTCCCCTTTTTTGCGTGAATCATATATGTAAATAAGTTCCCATAACTCGCTTCTGATGGATTGTCTTTACCATACAAAGTGAGCTTATACTCTCCTTTTGAAGGAAAACTTACTAATACTTCGATATACTCATCTTTTCGAATAACAATTGAATATTCGTTTGAAAGCTCCTGTTTTCGGGCATTTTCCAATTGAGAAATTACATAAATCGAATTCGGAACTTTTATTGAAATCTTTTCAAAACCTTGAGAATCGAATTCATTTTTAAGATGTGAAAGTGGTTTTATTTGCCATTTATAATAGTCAGATGAACCCTGAATCATAGAACTAACGTCGGCTTCTGTAACAGGTTTATCCAATAATTGCCAACTGTCTTCATCGGGCAGATGACTAGCTATTAAAACCGAGGGTTCTATATAAAAATAATGTCTGTCAAATTCCGGCTGAAACTGAGATTCTCCTTTTACCAAACTTCCTGAACCCCAAGTAGCATCAATTAAATGCCATTTCCCATTGGTTTGAACAGCATTCCAAGCATGAGGTATAAACGATTTGGAATCGGATGAACCGCGTGCTCTTCCTGTTACAATTTTTGTTTTGAGTCCGGCTTTTTTTGCCATTAAATCGAACAGACTTGCGTACCCTTCGCAGACAGCCAAACGATATTTTAGAACATTTTCATCTCGATTTGAACGGATACCGCGACGATATGCTCGTACATCGTATTGAACGTTTTTTGCAATCCAAGAATAGATTACATACGCTTTTTCGTCATCATTTTTAGCCGGCTTAATAAGATAAGCCACTAATCTATCTGTGTTGATTTCCGTTGAACTTGGTGTTTGCTCAACATGAGCATCCAACTTTTGAAACGGTAAAGTCAGTTGTAAAAACAGTACTAACGTTAGCAGCATGTATCATCCTTTTATTAGCCATTAAATGTACGCTTTTTATAGAATGTTGATTATTCGGGTTCACACAAAAGCATTTCGTCCACTTTCCGTTGCTCCTAAATAATAACTTTATCATCTTTTATGCAATTTCAATTAATCCTGATTCTTTATGAAAATTGAACATATAGCACTTTGGGTTGAAGACTTAGAGTTTATGCGAACTTTTTATTTGAAGTATTTTGATTGTACTTCAAATGAGCGTTACCACAACCCCAACAAGCAATTCAGTTCTTACTTTATTCAATTCGATAACGGTTGTAGGTTAGAACTTATGCATCACCCTAAGTACAAAAAACAAACTACCGAAGAACATTTGGTATTAGGCTATGCACACATCGCGATTTCATTGGGTTCTAAAGAACAGGTAGATTCGTTAACCGAACGTTTTAGAAACGACGGAGTTTTAATTCTAGGAGAACCCAGAACTACCGGTGACGGATATTATGAAAGTGTAATTTCCGACCCGGAAGGTAATATGATTGAATTAACGATTTAATCGACTTCGAAATGAATTACAACTTTAAACTAAAATTATCAGACAGAAAATAAAGTCGGTCTTGCCGTATCCGATAAGTCTTGCATAAGAAATTAATGTTCTGAAAAGGTTAGGGATTAATTCTAGAACCTTTCGCAAATAAGGCAGACTTATGCAGTTAAATTATTTCAAATCATTAGAAATGCGACGTAAGGCAGAAACCAAGTTGCTTGAATTGCTCGGCGCATTTGCTGACAATTTGCACGAACCTCGAGAAGTTACATTTTGGTTTTTCGGTGAAGAGTATGATGTTTACCGTTTAGCTGCTATAATGAAAGAAAAAGGATTTGAAATTGTAAGCGTTGTTCAGACACAAACGGCTCACGATGAATTTCTTTTAATCGGCGCTAAATGGATGGTTGTAAAAGACGACAGTTTTCTTGATTTAACATCGGCGATGGACGATTTAGCAAGCGCTTATAACTGCCGATATGACGGGCATGAAATGGAATTGTAAACCCATCTTTTAACGAAACTCTATAAAACAAAAAAAGCTCATCTTAGTGAGCTTTTTTTGTTTGAAATACTTATTTATTGAAGTAAAACTGACGCTGTAAAATCGTTTATTGCAAATTTCTCCATCAGCATATCAATCATCTTTAATTCTAAAGTACCTTTCGAAATCGGTTGGTCTTTAACCGGAACAACTACATCTTCGTAATCGGTGATTTCATTACCTACTCTCGATAATTTTTTAATTTCTTTTTGTGATTTATAAACCCCAACACCAATACTATGCTTAAACTCGGTTGATTGTTTTTTCAACTTCCCTTTCTTCTGAATTGCATATACATCCCAAAGTACTGAGCCGACTAACTTGAACTCAATCAACAAATCTTGCCCGCGAACACTAATTCCGGCCTCTACTTTATAGTTCATATTATCGGGTTTTATAAGATAACTCGGATCTTCTAACAAGTAATAACCTAGTAAAAAGTTCTCTTTAAATGCTCCCAATGAATCTACAACAATGGGTGAAGTTGCAACTTTCAATAAATCTCGGGTTCCATTGAAACTCGCATCTATATTTTGATTTCTGATAACACTTGTATTGGCACCCGTTTTATCACGCATCAACTCTGAAATCAAATCTACAACTTTATTTAAATCGCCTTTTACTTTGATGGATTTTTTCCCGACGAATTCAGTTCTTTGCTCCGGAACAAAATACGCTAATGCCTGCTGTTTAACCGGTACTTGATTCTTTTTCCCGGGTGAAAGAATACTACATTGAGAAAGTATAAATACGCTTAACGTAAGCTTGAAAAGTAACCGTAAATAAGAAACAAATTTCATGTGCTATTAATGAATCTCTTTAAGAGCTAGATGTTACAAAAATAAGAGCATAAATCCTTGCCAGACCAATGATAAGGCTTATTTAGAAACAAATATTTGATTTCAGCCAAGATTAATGCTCGAAATGAGCTAATTTTGACTCTTATTAAACCAGTACCATTAGTTTATGCGAATTTGCATTATCGGTTCAGGCATTACCGGATTAAGTCTTGCTCATTTTTTAAAGAAAAATAATCACGAAGTTACTCTCATTGAGTCACGAAATACCGTTGGCGGACCCGTTCAAAGTACTAGTGATGAAGATTTTTTATATGAACACGGTCCAAATTCACTCCTACTTACCAGTGATTCTATAAAAGAACTCATTAACGATTTATCGTTGCAGGGTTCTCTTTTGCAGGCTAAACCTGAAGCAAAAAATCGATATATCGTTAAAAATGGCCGTTTAGTCTCTCTTCCAACGTCAATTGGTGCATTTTTAAAAACAACGTTATTTAGTTGGAAAGCCAAACTCAGACTATTAAAAGAGCCTTTTATTTCAGCCGGAACCAATCCAAATGAGTCTTTAGGTGATTTTGTAGAACGCCGACTTGGAATTGAGTTTTTAGACTATGCCATTAACCCATTTGTAGCCGGTGTATATGCCGGAGATCCCAAAAAACTTGGTGTTAGACACGCTTTTGCAAAGTTGTATGATTTAGAACAAAAGTATGGCTCACTAATAAAAGGTCAGTTTAAAGGTGCAAAAGAAAGAAAAAAACGTGGGGAAGTCGCCAAAGACCGAGCACCGATGGTTTCTTTTAAAAATGGATTGGCTGAATTAATTAACGCACTCGAAAATGAATTGCAAACTTCTATACACAAGGGTGTTTTAATCGATCAGATTCATAAAGTTCATGATGGATGGAGTATTCTTTTCAATCACTCGGATGCAAGTATTGATGTTGATGTACTCATTATAACAATACCCGCTTACCGTTTAACCGAATTAAATTTTTCATATTTAAAAGCCGACCAAAGAGAGTTATTCAAACAAGTATATTACCCATCTGTAACAGTGGTTCACACCGGTTATAAACGAGATTCTATACAACATCCATTAGATGGATTTGGTTACTTAACGCCCGAAAAAGAACAACGTCAGATTTTAGGAGGTTTGTTTTCTTCTTCTATTTTTGATGCTCGTGCTCCAAAAGATGCTGTACTCATAACTAGTTTTATTGGAGGCGCTCGTCAACCGGAAGTAGCCTTAAAAGAAGATGCCGAACTTGTAGATATCGTTTACAAAGAGCATCAAGATTTACTCGGAGCAACAGAGAAACCTGTATTTACGCATATCGTTCGTTGGCCAAAATCCATTCCGCAGTACACTACTAATTACGACGAATTCAAAACTGCTGTTAAACAAATGGAAGATGCCAATCTCGGTCTAATTTTTTCCGGAAATTGGGTTAAAGGAATAAGCTTAAGTGATTGTATAACAAAAGCTTTTGAATTGGCTGATTCAATTAAATAACAGTATCTCTTATCACATTTTCAAAAAAAGCCTGATAATTTCTTTATCAGGCTTTTGAACTAGGTAAGTATCTTATCGATACTATTCTTACTTGATTAAAGTCATCGTTTTTGTGAACACAAATTCACCACTTTGTAATTGATAAAAATACGTTCCGCTGGATAATCGACTCGCATCAAAAGAAATGGAATGTTCGCCGGCCATCATCGTCTGATTGTTAATTAAACTTGCGACACGTTGTCCCAACACGTTATATACATGTAAACTTATAGTCGCTGGTTTTGCCAATGTAAACGGAATAACAGTATTGGGATTGAATGGATTTGGGTAATTATTCCCAAGTAAAAACCCATTTATTTCAGCCTCATTATTTTCGATTGCCAACGTAGTTTGATCTTTATAAATCGCAATTCCGCTGCCTTTATCAGTTGCGTTCATGGCAACAATCAGTTCATCCTGTTTTAGAATAAAATCATGAATCAGATAGGTTCCCAAATCGTTTGGAATTATTCTTGTAATTCGTTGGCCGTTAAAATGCCCCAATGCATTAAACGGATTTCCGGCTAATGCCGTGATATACATTCCTGAATCTGATGGCGTTAAGTTAAAAACTTGACCATTCAAGCCTTCAACTGCTCTTTTCCAATCTTGTCCGTCCCATTTTCCGACAAAGAAGTTCTGTACACCGTTAGAAGTTCTAAAACCTGAGCCATAGCCGTGACCTACATACAAGGTATCCTGAAATCTCAAAACGGAGTTGGTTAATCCATTCATCCCTGTTCCGATATTATTCCACGTTTCACCATTATAATAAGCCAAATTATCACTGTTTTCATTGCCATTAAAATTTTGAAAGAAACCGGCAATAAATAAACGGTAATTGGTAAATCCTCCATCATCAAAAGGCTCAACAAAAATATCGTTTATACGATCGTTCTGTTGTAAAGTAGTTGAGTGGGATATGGTACGAATCTGATTGTTTCTGTAATAGGCTAACAACTCTGCATCTGTATCTCCAATTTTTCTGAAATCACCGGCTACATACATTCTATCATTCACGATTTCAATATCACTAACCGCACGATCCGGATTTTCGCCAAACGGTTTGCTCCAATTTGTTCCGTCGAATGCAGCCAGATAATGAATAGTATCTGTTGCTGTAATCAGATTAGTGAACGCTCCGGCTACGTAAATTTTACTACCGTCACTTACTACTTTCTTTATTTCAGAAACTTCGATATCGGTATTTGCAATAGCAACCCAGCCTGCTGAAGTTCTTCTAGCAAAACCTTTTATCTGTTTTGAAATATCGGAATACACAAATCTTCCGAAAGCATATAATTCATCATTAAACTCAATTATTCGGTACACATCTCCCAAAAAACCATCCGTAGAATAATTTCCTCTTAAACTACTCCAAGTATTTGTTTCACCGTTAAACACTAAAATGGGACCGGAAATATTCTTATCAAAATCCATGTAATTGTAAGCCGGGATGTACACTTTTTTACCACTTACATAAACTCTTGCAAATGTTTCAGAAAAATCTGCACCTGTTAGAATGTTATCGCTCAGGCCATTTTCCTGTGAAAGGAATTTCACCGTGTAATTATTCGATAAGACTAGGCTATCACCAATCGCCGCTAGATATGTTGCACTTTGATTCGGGTTAACAATGGAACCGTTCGACTCAAATCCGCTGATTACTCCGTTTTCATATTTTGCTAATGACGAGTTTACAACAACTCCGCCGGATTGATATAAAGATTGCATTCCGGAGATATACAGAACCGGAGCTTCAAGATTATTATCATCTGAAGGAACAACACGAATCATATGAAATATTTGTCCGCTATAGTCTACATAAAAAGGCTCCGTAAAACCAACGCCGTCCCATTTTGCAGCGCCTCGCAGTGTTACTACTCCGTCTCCGCTTGCTGTAAATCCGCCGCCAAAAAACAAGTTTGATGACGAACCTGTTACCGTATAAACCTGATTGTTAAATCCCGATCCGATTTTTGAATAGTTATTAAAATCATATACCGTGTGATAACGAATATCGGTATTTAAGACTTGAATATCGCCGAATAAGTGAATGCGTTGCCCGTCATAATGCATTCCATACAAATAACCATTTACTCTGGTACTTTTGTCTTCTTCGTTTTTTCCATTACGGTTTTTCCAAACGCCATCATAATACGAAGCTAAACCATTGGAGTGATAGATAAATAATGTATCACCCACAAATAGCATATCCGAGAAATAAGAAAAGGAGCCGACTACAAAATTGTCATCTAGTGAAACCCAGTTGTTTTCTACTTTTTTGGCAATCATGGCACGTTCACCATTCACAAAAAGGTATCCGCCAATGAATAATTCACCGTTTTTCTCTACCATTTTGCCTACGGAACCGGATAATCCGCCCACTTTTATATCATTTTGCCATGCTCCGTTTTGTACGGTCTGGGCTGATAATTGGGAAAATCCCATACACACTAAGCATACAAGTAATAGTACTGTCTTTTGCATAAAGTTGAGTTAGTTAAACATTATTAGATGCAAACTTAACTTTGTGCGTAAACCGGAAACAGACTCAGTTTATGAAACCCCTATTTTGAGTTTATGAAAATTGCTTTCACTTGATGAAAACGGTGTACCTAGCGAACTTTTCTCGAAAAACTCTTTGTTGATGTAAAAAAATAGTTTGTGGTGTCAGATTTTGCGGGGACATCAATTAAAATCTATAAAACCGACAAAAATCATACATAAATCACACCTGATTTTAGAAAACTAACCCAGTTGAATCGATTCCATGCGCTCAATTACTTCATCTCGGCTTGTCGGGGAAATATGAATCTGTGCGCCGTCGTCCATTATTAAATAACCGCCGTCTTTTCTGAGCAACTGTTTCACATAATGCAGATTTGCAATATAAGAGCGATGTGGACGTACGAAATGTGACAAACGAAGAAGTTTTTCAAATTCTTTTAAATTCTTACTCACCAATAACTTACTACCATTTGAAAGTATAAATTCCGAATAGGCGCCGCTGGCTTTTATATAAATTATCTCGTTGGTATTTATAAAAAGTAAACCATCTGAAACGGGAACAGCAATGCGTAAAAAAGGCGCATCTTCTTTTAAATTGATTTTCAGCGATTCGAGTTGAGCCTGATTTTCAGTAATTGATTTCCGATTTATTTTTGCAACGGCGCGTTCTAATTCATCGATTTGAATCGGTTTTAACAAATAATCGACTGCGGAAAGTCGGAACGCATCAACCGCATATTGGGAATAAGCTGTCGTAAAAATGATATCAAAACTGATTTCATCTGCATTAAAGAAATCGAGTAATTGAAGTCCGGTTAAACCCGGCATTTCAATATCTAAAAAAACAACTTGGGGTTTTTCTTTATTGATAAGACGAACCGCGCCGGATAAATCCTCTGCTTCCCCGGAAATCTGAACTTGCGGGCAATATTCTTCGAGCATCGCTTTTAAGATGGAACGTGCTTTGGATTCATCATCCACTAAAATGGCTCGAATGGATTCCTGTTCAGACATAAAAATTAGAGTTCAAATTAGGTAAGCGAAGATAAACAATCGTACCCAAAGCCTGTTCCTGCGAATCTTTTTTATCCACAAATTCTACCGAAATGGCATTGCCGTACAAACTTTTAAGCAATTCGAACCTACGTTGATTGGCTTTACCTGAAAACGAAGAATATTTCCGTAGTTGTTGCATCTGCAATGTGGCTTCTCTCCCTCGTCCGTTATCCTCAATCTTGAATACAACCATTTGTTCGGCATCTATCGAAACAGAAACCTGTAATTCACCTAGTTTTTTCATCCCCATAAAACCATGCTTTATTGAGTTTTCCAAATAAGGCTGAACAAACATCGGCGGAATAAAAACGGATTCAGCTTCCAGATTTTCCTCCGTTACTATGTTAAAATTGAATCCGTCATCCAATCTCATTTTTTCGAGTTCGAGGTAAATTTCAAGCGTTTCTAGTTCTTCTTTTAAGCTGATTTTTTCCTGAGCACTATGTTGCATCACCAAACGCATTAAATCGGCGAATTTGCCCAAAAATCGGTTACTGGCACGTTTATCATTGGCAAAAATAAAATGCTGAATTGAGTTTAAGGCATTATAAATAAAATGCGGATTCATCTGTGATTGAAGCGCTGTTAAACGGGAAATCTTTAACTGATCTTCCATATACGTTTTCAGGCGCTGCTCTTCAAAAGCGGCTTGCTGTTGCTGAATTCTGTACCGGAATATTAAAACAATAACGAACAAACTCAGACCAAGCGCTATTGTGATAAACCACCAACTCAACCAAAATGGCTGTGCAATTTCAATCGGAATCTGAATCTGATTTTTTGATGATTCTCCGTTTTTATTCACACTTTTTGCTTCAAATTGATACGAACCGGGATTTAAATCCAAAAACGAAACGGTCTCTTTGGGGCGATTTACTTCAATCCAATCCTCGCTTAATCCTATCATTCTGTACGCGAGTTTTAACCCTGAACCGCTTGCAAACGAAACACCCGAAAACGTGATTTGTACTTTGTTCGAATCATAAGGCAAATCGAATTCTCGTTGCGTTTTTCGATTTCCGGAAACCCATATTTGATTCAAATACACCGTTGGTTCAGCAATTTTTTTGTTGATGAAGGATTTACTCATTCGTTGTAATCCGTTAAACGAGGCCATGAGCAGTTCATCACCTAAATCAGCTAAACCGGTGAGTTCGTTGGAAATGAGTCCGTCTGTTTTACTCGTATAAATCCATTCTTGCGGTTTAAAAACATGTACATCATCCTGAAAATCTTGATTTCCCCAAAATTGTAATCCTTCGTTTGTACCAATCCAAACCCCGTTTTCATCCGCTTCCATCGAACGAATGGAGTTTCCTTTTATCACCGTATTGGCTTCTCCAAAGGCAATAACCCGATTGTTGTGAATTACAAAAACATCACCTGAAATGCCTCCAACCCAAACATTATCTTGCTTATCAAGTAAAATCCGAAACGGGTAAAAGGAAGTTTGAGTAATCGGATGTTTTATCTCTTCAATTCCCTTATCTGAAAAATGAACTAATCCGCTTCTTCCTCCCAACCAAAATTGTTTCCCTTTTTCATCAACAAGAGTAACTATTTGATTACCTGCTAAGATATTGGCTCTGTAAGGTGAACCTTCCCGCTGCACCGTTTTTTTAAGTAGTTCTGTAATCCAGTTTTCTTTTTCTTTTGATAAACTCTCGAGGTATGCACCGCCTGACTCCGCCGACAAAAACGTTGCTTCATCAACCCAACTGATTGATTTTATGGCTCTTGGCTTCGGACGTTTTATGTTAATTTCCGGATTTGTCAGGTTTATAAGCGAGTTATTGCTCAAGGCTAAAATGGTTTTATCGAACGGGCTTGAGCTGATGTATTGAATGGGAAAATTGGATGTAAATATTGGCTTTTTGAGTTGCTTATCTGCTCGATTAAATGGAATTACGGAACCCAATCGTGTACCAATCCAAACGGTTTCATCATTTTTAACCAGTGTACTGATTTTGTCATCGCTCAGCGGACTATTGCTTTGTAAATATGAAATCGTTTCAAATGAGGGAATAAGTAAAACGCCATCGGACAAGGTTGAAACCCAAAATCTGCCGTCTCTATCTTGTGCTACACTCGAGCAATTATAATTTTCCAGCGCCGGAAAGGCATTTTTCAGCGGTTTTAATTGATTATCGAGCACATAAATTCCTTGTTCAGTTAAAAACCAAAGCAAATTTCCACGTTTTTTTACTGTGTTGATATTCCCTTTAATAACACTTAGTAATTTACTTAGCTCCTCATGTTTTTTTAATTCGGTAAACGGTTTCGTCTGGAAATACACTTCTTTTTTCTGATTGCTTACCACATATAAAACTTCGTTCATTACAAATGAAGTTGTTCGATATAATTGTTCCGGGTTTATTTTCAGCAAATTATAGGGTGGAAAACCCGGCTTATATTGTTGAATCCCAAATCGCTGATTGGACAAAATGAGTCCAAATTGTTCATCATCAGTTAAAAAACTACCTGAGAATTCGGTGAACACCCGTTCAAACCTCATTTCACTGATGTTGTATTTAATTTCTGCTTTCCAAACGCCGTTTTTTCCGACCGCATACAACCACTTCGTATCATAAATCGCAAAAAACGCATAGGAAGTTGCAATTGAATCGGAATACGCTTCTAAAATGCGAACGGAATCTACATCAGCACAGACAATTTGCCCGACAAAATTATGTGCCCAAATTCGTCCGAAACTATCTTTTGTTAACAATGAATACGAGGAACCACGCTGCCCTTTAAAAGAAATGGTTTCAAAACCTTGCCCGTTGTAACGCGATAAACCAAATGCCGTTCCTGCCCACAAATAGCCTTGTTCATCAATTTCAACGCTGTATACTTCCCGTGATGGAAGCCCGTCATCATCATGAAAAACGATGTGTGTTAAATCCTGCGCTTTCAGTTGAAAGACATAACAAAGGGTCATCACTACGATGAAAAGGTTTCTGAATCCGTTGAGTTTCGAAACCATACGAATGTTTATTGGGCTATTCTTCTTCGGCGATTCAAATACGCCAAAAGAGAGCGATCAAACGGTTCCTGCGTGTCTATTTCGAAGAAATCTATTTGATATTCGCTGCACGCTTTTTTGAATTGATGAACGTGTTCACGCATTTTTTCTTTATACGTCTCACGCAATTGAACCGGCATTACATCCATTCTCGCACCGGTTTCCATATCCGTTAAAACAAACTTTTTATCAGGCAAATCGAGCTCGCGTTCCACTCTTTTTTCATGAACATTTAATAAAACGATGTCATGTTTTTTGTGGCGCAGGTGTTTTAATGACTCAACCAAAGCTGAATTTTGTTTGATGTTCTCAAACAAATCGGTGATGATAATGAGCATAGACCGTTTTTCGATTCGTTCAGCTAATTCGTGCAAAACATCAGCCGAGGCGGTTTTACGTTTCTCAGGATTCTTTTTATCAGGCGGAGTTAAATGCTGGCTCAAACTGGAATACAACAAGCGCAAATGTGCTTGCGAGGTTCTGGGCGGAATAAATTCACGAATGGATTCATCAAATGTGATGAGTCCGGTTGCATCACGCTGGCGATTCATTAAATGGATTAACGAAGCCGCCAAGTGAGTTCCATAACGAAGCTTATCCCAATCGGCGTAGTATTTAAAGTGCATCGAAGAGCTGATATCCAACAAAACATAACAACGCAAATTGGTTTCTTCTTCGAATTGCTTCACATAAAAACGCTCACTTTTCCCATACACTTTCCAGTCAACATGGCGCAATTCGTCTCCGGCGTTGTATGGTCGATGCTCAGCAAATTCCACACTGAAGCCGTAGTACGGACTTTTGTGAATCCCTGTAATGAAACCTTCAACGATATGTCGGGCTTTCATTTCCAGCGGTGCAAGTTGCGTAATTATTTCCGGGCTGATTATCATGCTATAACATACTAAGATTGCTGCTTGTTGATGAACTCGTTTTTCAACTTTTTGGACAGGCTTTTTTGAAAAGGTGAAAAAGTGAAAAGGTGTAGAGGTTTTAGGTTTCAGGTTTCAGGAGTTTTGAAATATGGGTGATATTTAAATTTTAATCGAAATAATTCGGTGTTCAACGAATAGTAGAGCAATAGTTTGTTGATTTCTGTGATTCTTAAATGGTTAGGAATTCGGTGTTCGAGACTAACTTAAATCCAAGTCAACTTCTCTAAAACTCTCTTCTGTTCTCGTTCAGTGAAATACTTAAATTCAAAAACATACGAGGGCTTTTTTACTCCTTTTTCCTATAAGTGCATAGGTTTAAATCGTCATTTCATGGTACTACGTGTCACTGCGTATCACCTGCTATGTCCTCGGATGAGGAAATCTCGTTTAATTTTCGACTTGTTTAACGCTTATGGATTCTGCGAAAACCCAATCGACATGAGACTCCCGTATGCACGGGAGTGACAACTTTTTCCTTTCCAAATCATTTTATCATTTCATCGCTACATCGTTACATCGTGTACTTATTGTATCTTTTGGCACAATTGGAGATTAATTTTAGCATTGCAAACCGAGGTATATGTCACACATTTATACAAAAGCAGACCAAATCGATTTTACATTGGATGAGATCTCATCCATGCCGCTCCCAACCGGACTTTTAATGGTTGAGCCGACATTTTTTAGCATTGATTATGTAATTAACCCACACATGGAAGGCAATATTGGCAATGTTGATAAAGCCAAAGCACTAACTGAGTGGGAAACCATCAAAAAACATTACGAATCGTTTGGGTTGAATGTACATCCGATTGCGGGTCAACCCGGTTTACCTGATATGGTTTTTTGTGCCAACCAAAGTTTTCCCTGTTTGAGTCCATCAGGTAAAAAAGAAGTATTGATGAGCATCATGCACTCTCCCATGCGCAAGCAGGAAGTCAGCTTTATTGAAGACTGGTATCAAAAAAACGCGTATGAAGTTCATCATTTAGATGCATCTCAGGTTACTGATTTCGAAGGTATGGGCGATGCGATTTGGATTAACGGAAAACGAATTTTATTTGGCGGTTACGGGTACCGTTCATCACTTTCGGCTTATGATGTTATTCGTGAAAAGTTCGACATTCCCGTTGTTGCATTCGAATTAGTGACTCCAAAATTTTATCACCTCGATACCTGTTTTTGTTCATTAAATGAAGATTCTGTGCTTATCTATCCGCCCGCTTTTAAACCGGAGGGTGTGGAAATCATCAAAAAATTATTCAAACATGTAATTGAAGCCACCGAATTCGAAGCCGAAGAACTCTTTGCCTGTAACGCAACCTGCCCCGATGGGAAAAATGTTGTCATTCAACGCGGTTGCAAGGAAGTAAATAAGCAATTAAGCGATTTAGGGTTTGTAGTTCATGAAGTGGAAACCGAAGAATTCCTGAAAAGCGGCGGTTCTGTTTTTTGTATGAAAATGATGGTTTGGTAAGGTGTCAGGTGGAAAAATTGTTTCGTTTTAAATCAGTACCGCAAATTTAATTCAGGCTTTTAACAACCATGCACATTCATGCTTTTTATCATGCTTCTTTTGAAGGACTCGGTTCTATAAGAGAATGGATGGATGAATCCGGTTTTACAATAACCGAAACACATTGGTATCAACCTGAGCCAAACTTGCCCGACATTCGAGAACTCGACGTCTTAATCGTTATGGGCGGGCCAATGGGAATTTATGATGAAACTGAATTCCCTTGGCTTATTCATGAAAAAAAGCTGATTAAAGAAGCCATTTCACTACACAAAAAAGTACTTGGAATTTGCCTTGGTTCTCAATTATTGGCTGATGCATTCGGTGCACGTGTTTATCCGCATACACAGAAAGAAATTGGTTGGTTTCCGGTTCAACGCTATACATCTTCACACCCTTTAGCTGCGCATTTACCAGTTGAACAAACCGTATTTCATTGGCATGGCGATACCTTCGATTTACCTGAACACGCAGACTTATTGGCTTCGAGCTCGGCTTGCAAACATCAGGCATTTGCAATCGGAGATTCTGTTTTAGGCTTACAGTTTCATCTCGAAGTGGAGTCTAACGATGTCCAAAAAATGGTAAAACACGGTGAACACGAATTGACAAAGGCGCCATTTATACAATCAAAAGAGGTTATTCTAAGCGAAAATCAATACTTTGAAACAAACGAATCTCTTTTGCATCAACTTCTAAACGCATGGCTAAGCCTCTGAAATTAGGATTTCTTCTTTTCGGACTTTTTGTTCTTACGTACTGCCGCCCCGCTGATATTGATATCTATTTGCTGATTGGTCAATCTAACATGGCAGGACGCGGTCTTGTGGAAGCTCAAGACACTGTTCCGTTTCCGAGAGTATTCAGCCTTACAAAAGAAAACACATGGAGATTAGCAACCGATCCCATTCATTTTGATAAGTCCGTTGCCGGAGTCGGTTTGGGCAGAACATTCGGAATCGAAATGGCTAAACATAAACCATCATCGAGCATTTATTTGGTTCCGTGTGCTGTTGGAGGGTCGTCAATTTCCCAATGGCAACCGGGTGCTTATCACGAACAAACCCGTTCTTATCCTTGGGATGATACCGAAAAACGTTTGAGATTTGCGCTACAAACCGGAACCTTAAAAGGTATTTTATGGCTACAAGGCGAAAGTGATTCAAATCCTGAAAAATCTGATACTTACGGAGATGCGTTCAAAGAATTAATACATCGCATTTTCGAAATTAATGGCGGAGTTGAAGTCCCGGTGTTGGCGGGAGAACTTGGCCCATTTTTTCAAATCAAAAATAAAAATCAGTATTCTGATTTTCGAGAAGTACCGGCACACCATGTAATACAACAAACCCAACAAGCGCTAAATACATTCAAACAATCAGCTTTTATTTTGTCTCAAGGATTGCATCACATCGGTGACAGCACTCATTTTGATGCGGCTTCACAACGTATTTTGGGCAGAAAATTTGCCCGAGCAATGATTGGTTTATCTAAATAAAAAAGGCTGACACCCAATGGATATCAGCCTTATAAAAAACACGTTACCGATTTAATACAAACGGCACAAATCGAGCACTTTGTGGAAATGATTATGTAACACATCCATTTCAGCAACTACTTGCTCAGGCTTCAATTTTTTGAATCCTTTTTGGAATTTTTTAGTCGCATCAACCAGTACCTTTGTTGCTTCGTTAATTTCAAGTGTATTAAAAACTTCCGGTTTTTTCTCTTTTTGGAGCGATTCGGCAATTTTTACAAAATTCTTGAGCTCTTTTTTGATAGGCTCAACATTACCTTCTTCTGTCGGATGGTATGTTGCGTCCATAATCGTGTGGAAAGCATCTAACTGTTTCCATGTTTCGAATACAAATTTTGAACTGCGTTTTGCCAATTTGTGGCGTTTTGAAACTTCAGACCAATTAATCACATTCCAAATGGCGTTCAAATAATCGCCGCGTTTGTTTTGGTATTTTAAATAATACGCATGTTCCCAAACGTCAATGCCCAAAATCGGAGTTCCTTTAACTTCGGCATCTTCCATTAATGGATTGTCTTGGTTAGGAGTTGAACAAATAATCAATTTGCCTTCTTTACTTACAATTAACCAAGCCCAGCCTGAACCGAAACGTGTGGAAGCTGCTTTATTTAACTCAGCTTGAAAATTTTCAAAACTTCCGAAATCAGCTTGAATTGCTTCTGTCAAAAACGCATCCGGTGTTTGTCCGCTTGCCGGAGCTAAAATATTCCAGAACAAAGTGTGGTTGAAGTGTCCGCCCGCATTGTTACGAACAGCTGTATTGTATTTGGTAATGTTCGCTAAAATCTGATTGATACTTTTCGGCGCATCAGGATAAGCTTCTAAAGCTGCATTTAATTTGGCAACATATCCTGCATGATGCTTGGAATAGTGAATTTCCATGGTTTGCGCATCAATATACGATTCGAGTGCATCGTAAGCGTATGGCAATGGGGCTTGTGTGAATTGGGCTTGTGCGACTGTTAGTGTTGATGTAACCATCGCAAGAACTAAAAGTGTTGATTTGATTAGTTTTTTCATAATTAATGATTCATTTTTGTGGGGTAATTTTACTTAAAAATAGGCATTTCAGGAGTTAACAGATGACAATGATTTTTCTTTTCTGAACGAAAGCACAGTGAGAATGAGTAATGCGCCGGTTACCCACCAAACCCAAACGGGAATTGGTACAGGATCGCCCTTGGCATAACTGTGTAAACCGGCTAAATAATAATTCACTCCAAAAGAGGTCATGATAATGCTTGAAAAGGCCCACATCGTAGCTACATTGAACCAATGTTTGATATTTTGAATTGGGATGAGTCTCAAGTGTAGTACAATCGCATATACAATCACGGAAATTAAAGCCCAGGTTTCTTTTGGATCCCAGCCCCAATAGCGTCCCCAAGATTCATTCGCCCATATACCTCCCAAGAATGTTCCAATCGTTAGTAAAAATAAACCAATCGTAATATTTATTTCTGCAAGTACAGTAAGATCCTTCATGGTTTTCTTGATGGCATCTGTTTGTTGTTTCGGCTGTATCGCTCTGAGTAGCAAATACATAAAACTCAATAACGCTGATAAAGCCAAAGGTGCATATCCCAATACAATTACAGCAACATGAATTTTTAACCAATAGGATTTTAGCACAGGAACAAGGTTCGTTATTTCAGGATTTAGCCAATCCAAATAGGCAACGAACAACAAAACTCCGGTAAATTGAACACTCAAAGGCAGAGTAAATACATTGTTTTTTCCTGTGATAAGTCCCATCAAAATAATACCCCAAGAGGCGAGTAGTAACATCTCGAAGCCATCAGTCCAAGGTGGACGCTCCGCAATGTACCAACGGAGTAACATGCCGGCAGTGAAGGCAAAAAACAAGAAGATACTCATCCCTATTCCAACTCCATGAACTTGACGATACCAAGAAAATGGCTGAAATACATTCACAAAAGCAATCACGAGCCAAATTGCGCCAACGCTCATAAATCCGGTAAACAAGCGAGATAAGATGGAAAACTGATTATCAAATAATTCAACCTGTAATCGAGTTTCGTTCGGATAAACTTCTTTTCCTGCCATTTTTTGATACTGAGCAATATAACCGATTAGCTCAACAGCTTGTTTATGACCTTCTTCTGTTTCTCTTTGTATTAGGTTCGATAACAAAGGAAGTGCATTTTCTGCAAAACGTGCATCTTCTGCTTGCATGGCTTCTGCAGCATGATGCGCGGTGTACCAAGTATGATTTTGGTCTTCTTTATGCGGATAAACGCGCAGAAATTCTCCCGTAATCAGTCCATAAAAAATGTTGAAGCGCTCATCTAGTTTCAAATATTCTTTATCGGCATCGTTTTGTGTTGCTGGTTTTTTCTGAGCAGCTTCTTCAACTCTAGCCTGAAGGCGATAAGCACCGTTTTCATCCAATAACTCACTGAATGCCAATGTACTCGGCACCTCTTTACCAAGATATTGAACGGCGTCTTCACGAATACTTTTTCCAACCTTAATAACAGGAATATCAGCCCAAATTTGCGGGTTTAGCTGCGTGGAAAGCACAAACTGATCGGCATCTAAGGTGTAAACAGCATCTACAAATGGAACTGTTATTGTAGTTTTCCCACTGATTTTCCTCAAAATTTCTAGGGAAAGTGTATTCATCGGCTTCATGCGTCCATCTAAATCCTGAACAACTAATTCACCAAAAGCAGAACTGATTTCCGGATGAATAGCCAATTGTGTTTTCGGATTAAACTGCGCTTGCGCATGTATGGAAAAGCCCAACGTTGCAACCAACATGAACATGCCTAACTGCAAGCTTTTACTCATTTTTTTTCGCAACATCGTAAAACGCGATTTAGGAGAAAACAAGGTCCAAATCATAAAGATTGTGAGCATGGCATAGCCCAAATAGGTAATCCATGTGCCCCAAAAATCGTGATTCACTGATAAAACCGTTCCTTTTTCATCGGTATCATAAGAGGCTTGAAAAAATCGAAAGCCGTTGTAATCCAATACGTTATTCATAAAGATTCGATAAGGAAAATGTCCTTCTTTTCCATGGACTATCAAATTTGAGGCAAAAGAAGACGGACTCTGACTCCCCGGATACCGTTCCAATTCAAAGTCGGTGAGTTCAAGTGAAAAACCTAGTGGAATAGATTTTATACCAAATGCCGCGCGATATGCTTTATCATTTACCTGCACCATTTCCCAATTTTCGGCGTCACCGTTATGCTCTTTTAGTGTTATGGTTTCAGAATTATCCCCTTTAAAAAAGGTTAGTTTTAAAAAATCTGCCGCCGTTTTATCTTCTTTATTCGGATTTAACTCATAAGCCAAATCAGCATTGGAATAAAAATCAGGTACTAAAAATGCGGATTCCTCAAATTGATACACCATGCGAAGATGTAAACCTGCTAATGTTTGAGCAGCTAAAGCGCCGTGGTATTCCGCACTCATATTTTGAATATGCATGATATGTGGTGAGATTATCACTAACGAATCGCCACTTAATTCAATCGTAACGTCGGCGGATTCCTTCGCTCCAAAACTGTATGAATGAGCGCCAATAGTGCGAATTTCACCATACCTAAGCCAAGTATCAATTCGTTCAGGCGCAGCAACCACCAATTGAAGCAAGGTATCTCTACCCTCAACTACAACCGGATTGGCACGTGGATAAAATTGGGTTTGTTCGATCGTTAAGCCATTTACTTTATCCCTCGATAACGAGAAATTACCACCTTTATAATTCGCTTTTTCGCTGTAAATCGTTTCCCAAACACCATCGGCCTGTAATTCCTGAACCTGCAAAAACGGCTCCGCAGACGTGATATGCGAAACCGTTTGACCTTCCCGAATATGCGCCCATCCTTCAAAACCAAAATACCGAGTTACAAAAGCGCCTATTAACGTTACTGCAAAACCTAAGTGAAACAACCCAATAGACCATTTTTCTTTACTTAACAAACGATAGGCTTTTATTTGCATGATAAAATTGATAGCCAACCAGCCCATTACCACCTCGAACCAAAGCGCATTATAAACCAAAGTGCGAGCGCGTGGAGTTCCAAAATCATTTTCAATAAAGGTGGCAACCGCCATTCCAACTGCAAAAATAAACAGTAAAACAACGGAGACTCTATTGGAGGTAAGGGCTTTAAAAACGGATTTCATAAACGTTGAATTAGAGAAAAATCGTGCTGAGTTGAGCTAAATAGGCTTGAACAAAATAAGATTTAATAGTCTTAATTACAATAAATTCGGATTAATCATGACTCCATTTATTTTTAAAGATTTCTTATGACTTTTTGTAACTATTAAAGACAACAAAAAGGCATAAGTCTATGAAGCTCATGCCCTTTTGATATCAAAATAATTGAAAATGAAGCCGTATTACCACTTCAAACCAATAAATTTGGCAGCGCTATGAGGTCTAAAAATCAACATCACATAAGCCCAATTTGGCATGTTACTTGGGTTTGTATTTCCTTGCAGGATAGCTAAGTTTTCTCCAGCAAACAGATGAGAATATCCGGCCTGAATCGAAAACGTCTTATTCACCACCCAACCAAAACTCAAGTCAGCCTCAACGCCTAAAAATTTTTCTATGTTCGATTCTGCATGAGACATAAAGTAATGCAAACCTAAAATCATGAACTTATTGGAAGCAAAATTAAAGCGGTTAAGCGAGTAAACATCAACTAAACCTTGTGCTGGGTTGCGTCCACCTACATAGAAGAAATCCATAAAGCCATTAAAACGGTGATTGGTACCGTACAAGGGCTGAAACGAATTGTTTTTTACGCCCACATCGGCTGCATCGGTTCCGGAAAGTAACTCAAAACCAAGTGTGGTACTAAACGATTTACCTTCATCCATTTTGGTGAGCATATTTCCCTCTAAGGAAACATCAAACGCTTTAACATCTAATCCATTTTGATCCGAACCGAATTGATAATATCCGAAAAACGTAAATTTCAGATTATCCATTTTGTAGGATACTTCCGGAAGACCAACAGTAGTCATGTAATTGGTCTCATTGATTTGCGAATTCATCCATTTTGGGGCGTCTTGTCTTCCATCATTCCAAACCAAAAACACCGTTTTGAAATCGCCTTTTGTATGTTCTGCACGTAAAAATTGGGCATTCTTATACTGATTGGCTAATATATAAGGTCCATCCTTTAATTGGTCGCCCACTACATTGTAAGCTAAACCTAAGTCCACTTTGATGTTTTCTTTTTTCCATTTGAGCAGAGCAATATCGTGTGCACGACCTTGTAAAGCCCAATCCAAATTTCCCAAAAAGCGAAAATTATCATAGTTCAACTCTTGCCGACCTAATTTCATGCTCCACGCTTCATTGAAACGATATTCTGCATAGGCTTCATGAACCGACAAAAACGGGTCATTTGCTTTAATTTGAGGAGTGCTACCCCAATAACGGATGTCCTGAACCGAACCGTAAATCGTTAGATTTTCTTCTTTATAATTGAATCCCAAACGTAAACGTTGAGCTGCCAATAAAGCGGGGTCTTCTTCTTTTTGCGGGATAAGTCCGAAACCGTGTCGCACTTCTGTTCTGTTAAACAATTGCCCATCAACAGTAAATGAACCATTTTCTTGAGCTTTAGCAAACGGAGCTACAATCAGCGCTCCTAAAATAATTAATCCTAGTTTTTTCATGATAGCTTTTTGATTGATGTGCGAACCTTGCCCAATGGAAGCTCGTTTCGGAGCTTCCAACTTGGGATTATTACTTAATTATCGTGTACCGTAAGCAGCTTCACGCTGTTTGGCTTCTTCCAGCCACTTAGGAACTACTTGATCTAAGAATTTGGCTTTTGCTTCTTTTTCTTTTTTGATGTCTAAGCCAACATAAATTTGTGCTTTTTCTTTGGTTGAAATATCTGGCATAGGAACTTCACCGGTATGACCCAACTTTGCCAATAATCGTGTGATATTGATACGTGCGTTTTGCACTTTTTGGGTAGCCGTTGTAACAATTCTACTGATTTCAACAGGTGCATGGAAGGAAGCCCCGTGCGAAGCCACCGAAAAATCCCAACGCCATTGAGCGTGACGAATATCTTGCAAAATTTCTTTCATTTGTGCTTCGGTTGCTCCTTTTTTCCAGGCAAAACCGGCTTCAATATGAGCTTTAACCAACAATCTCTCTAATTCACGGGTACCTTCTTTTATTTTGGTCTGACGTGTAAACACATCGCGCATCAAGGATTCTGTTTTTTCGCGGTGGCACACAAAACAAGAGTTTTCAATGTTAGCCAATGGTGATTGAATATGGTGATCGGTGAACTTTTGTCCACCTTCCGTTTTATATGGCATATGACAATCGGCACAAGAAACACCACGTTGAGCATGAATTCCTTCTTTGAAAACTTCGTAATCCGGATGCTGTGCTTTTAACATTTTTGCTTTAGAAATGGGATGAGTCCAATCGGCAAAATCAATGGCATCATAATATTTCTCCATGTCTTCAACAGTAAAACCATTTTTCCAAGGGAACGTTAAGTATTGGGCGCCATCCACTTTTTTCTTGTCGAAATAATATTCAACGTGGCACTGTGCACAAACCAAGGAACGCATTTCCTGATGAGTTGCTTTCGTGATGTCTTCACCGCGAGCTGCAAACGCTTCAATCAAGGCCGGACGAGTAATCGTTAATTTCATGGTTTCATTGTCGTGGCAGTCAGCACAACCGATATCATTAACCACTTCTGCACCTAAATCCGACCATTTTTTAGAATAATATTCCGCAACACCTATTTCTTTCATCAAACGAGGAACGTCAGGACTTTTACAGGTCCAGCAAGTACTTGGCATAGGTCCTTCACCCTCCTTCATTGGAGCGCCGGTACGCAAAGTTTCCTGAATGTCTTTCACCGCATGCATGTGTCCACGTGGTTGATTGTAATCTTTTGAAAATCCGTATCCAGCCCATAAAACGACCAATTCAGGAGCATCCTTTAACGCATCGCGACGATTAGAATACAAGTATTTACTATGAAAAGTGGTGTCTTGTGTGCGCATATACGATTCGTACTGACGAGGAAAATTATCGCCCCACTTTTCGTTTCGAGGCTCTAACTCCATAATCGGAGTCAGGTTTTGATAGGCAAATTTTGCTTCTGTTTTCCGCTCAATAATGGTTGTAGTAACCCAGGCAAGGGCTAATACGGCGGCTATTGTAATCCCAAATAAAATCCAGTTTTTCATAGTGTTTACGTTTGGTGTATTGGATAAAATCGTTTATTTCTCGGTGTTCAGTTGCTTTTCCAGCCATTGCGGAATTATGTTATGATCATCAACTGTATTGACCGTTTTTTCGAGTAGATATCGGGTAGCTGAGAGGCTTTTTGTCTTTCCATGAGGCACCTCTTTGTGGCAATCCCAACAAAGCCGACTAGTTCGAGCTTCGGCATGTTCTGCAACAAAAAATTCGGTTTTAGCGTCGGTCACTTGGTCTTGATGACAACGAATACAATTCGACTGAATCACATTTACGGAAGCTTCACGTGCTTTTATAACCTGAGGCTCACCTCTTGTGGTAAATACATACGAGTGATAAAGCCCGTCCATAGCCTTAAAAGCGTATTTCTTGAATTCAGAATCTTGAGGCACATGGCAATCATTACAATGAGCCACTTCTCTGTGTGAGCTGTGTTTCCAGGTTTGATACTGAGGTGTCATAACATGACAGTTAATACAAGCTTTCGGGTCGTCGGTCATGTAAGAAACAGCATTTGAAATGATAGCTGTATAAAGCCCGATAGATACAAAAGCTGTTAATAATGCAATTACTGGAAGTCGCCAACTTGGTGGAGGTGAGAGAAATTGCCAAACTTTTTTGATCACGGTAATCCTCCTGAAAATTCATTGTAACAAAAGTAACAAAACAACAAATAAGAATAAAGAGTCTTATTTATTGTTTTTCAAAAAAATCATTCATCTGATTCAAAAACGTCATTTTAGGGTAGCTTTGCAAGACATTGCCTTAAATTTAGATTGAGTTTAGATAGTACAGAATAGATAGAGAACTACACTACTAAGAAGTTTTAACATCTCACGATTGTTGAACCCGTGCTCATTTTTTTGAACCTATTTTTGGCGCCAAATACGTTTAGCAGGGTTTCACATGGAAAAAAAAGTTCATTATTACAGAAAATGACTGTTTGAATGGCTTCAAACATTACGTAATCCTTTTTATGAGATAAAAGACTTAGGGCAAATCCCAAATGGGTTTCATTAATTTGTAATCGGCTTGGGTAAGCAACACAAAAACAGGGTCTCGTTGCACACTCAACCATTGAATGATTTGCGTCAACTTTTCGGGTTCCATGGCAGTACATCCAGCTGTTGAAGATTCCGGACCCGACCAATTATGCAGGAAAATGCAAGAACCGCCGCCTTTAATAATCGGATTTTCGTTGTGTTTTATAATTAAACCTTGCTCATAATACACTCCCATTTCACGCATTTTTTCAGAACTCTTCCAATCCATTTTTTCGTCACCGGGTAATTCAACCGCTTTTAAAATCTGGTTATAATGATTGGAAGTTTTGTCATCTACACATTCTGTTAAGGCTTCGAGCAATAGATACGGCATATTTATGGAGTCGTTTGGAGCATAACCGAACACTTCGCCCACTTCAAACGCACCGGCCGGACTCCTTCCGTCACCTTCTTTTTTGATTCCCATTCCCGGCATTTCTTTTTCCTGATGAAGTCCTTTTCCCCAAGCCAACCCTCGTTTACCGATAACAATTGGAATCTTATGTTCAATTTCTTTCCACGCCGATTGCACCGTTTCTCGTTCATAGCTTGATAAATAGCCGGTTGTTCCATTTACCGAATCGGCGATAGCAACTAATAATTGCAAACTATCCGCCGGAATCGGTGATTTTGGAGCTGAACAAGAAATCAAAAACAAAACTGAGGCAAGTAATCCGAAAACAAAACGAGGCATCATGATATTTTTTGGTTGATACGATGCCACAGTATAACCATTACCCTTCATTTTCAAAAAACTAATACAAACAAAAAAGGCGCCAATCCGACGCCTTTACTTGATTTAAAATCCGATTATTTTATCAAACTCATTCGTTTTGAAACCGAACCGTTTGGTGTAGAAATCGTGTAGATATACACTCCGGAACTTAATCGGGAAGCATCAAACTGAACAGCATGTAAACCACTAGGCATCGCGCCATTCACCAATGTAGCTACTTTTTGCCCTAAAACGGTATATACACTCAGGTTTACATCACTTTGTTGATTCAATGTAAATTGAATCCTTGTTGTAGGATTAAACGGATTAGGGAAATTTTGCTTCAACTCGAATCCTTGCACGATTTCTTTATCGGATTCCACTGAAGTGGCAAATTCAGATTTATCGATGTAGTACAATCCGTTGTTTTCGTTGTACACGCCGCCTACACTAGCAAAAAGTCGATTCACCGATACAAACAAACTGCTGATATTCAAGCCTTTCAAACCGACTAATTCCCATGTCTCACCATTTGCTGATTTCCAGACGCCGCCATCAAAACCGCCATTAAAGGTTGTATTTGTATTTAAACCAACATAAAAATACTCATCATCAGCGGCCATTGCCGTAATTCCGGGTTTGTAGATAACTCCGCTTTCAAGAACATTCGTAACTATAGTTTCAGTGAATGAATCGCCTCTGTTTGTTGATTTCCAAAAACCAAAATCGAAACGTCCGCCGCCTGTTCCCGCAGCTAAAATCGTATCGCCTCGTCTGGCAAATTTATTTTTTATGGAATTCACATTGGTTCTGGTATACGTAACGCCTTTATCATCCGAAACATAAAATCCGTCCGAAGCCGAGAGATAAACGCGCGTTGCATCCGTTTCAAGCTGAACCACATTCGGTGCGCCGTTTGCTTCATTGGCATCCAAACCTTGGGTAATCAATTCCCAACTTCCGTCGCCTTCTTTTCGATAAATACCTGTACCGCCGTCGTTAGTATCATCTGCCGTACCAGCCAATACCACATTATCGATTTCAGCAAAAAAGCGTCCTCGATTTTCATCATTAGTTGAAGCAAGCGAGGTTTGATTTGTCCACGTTTTACCTGCATCGTAGGAAAAACTTACAATTCTACGTTGTGCAAGTGCCAAAAACGTATCCGAACCATACAAACCTGCCGGAGAATCTGTCTCAATAGCCGTGTTCGTTAATCCACTGTTTGGAACCAGTTCTTCCCAAGTAGAACCTTCATCAACAGAAAAATAAACTTTCATTCCGTCATCATTAAATCCGCTGAGAATGGCTGTAGTTGTAAACAAGGTGTCTTTACTTTCCACAACTCCTAAATAACCCAAATAAAAATTCGCTGATGGATTTTCTGCTTTTGTGAATTGTGCAAATGTATTGCCCAAAGGCAACAAACTTAGTAAGGCAATGGTAGCTGATTTTAACATGTTATCTCTTTTTTGTACTAGTTTAAACCAAACTACAAGTATGCTTTTCCATCAACCATTACTCATTTGTAGTATTTTGAAACGATTCTAGGATTAAGTTTCTAGGTTTTAGCGAACAACTCTATATTGACACTAAAAACAAGCGTGTTATTCCTTTTCTCTTTTTTACTGAGTTTTTTTCAGGTGATGACCTTGCCAAAAACAACTTCCGTTCCGTTGTATTTCAGACATTTTTCAGATTCTGAAATTCCGAATAACACTGTTTTTGATGTTCATCAAGATGATGACGGTTTTATATGGATTGCCACTCAAGATGGGTTCGCACGATTCGAAGGCACAAAATTTCGCTTTTTTCGGCATTCCAGAAACGATAAAACCAGTTTACACGACAATATTTGTTACAGTATCACCACTTCTGAGAACAAACTTTGGGTGAGCACCCAAACCGGAGTTGCCGTGTTCAACAAACAAACTATGCAGCAAATCGATACGCTTTTTACTCATCAAACATTTTCGGTTTTGCGCGCCAGTCAACATCACATATTTGCAATTAATGGAGACCAATTTCTCATTTGGGATGAAAATGGTGAGCGTGTCGATTCAGCGGATATTGAAGCAACAAGCGGATTTCATCCAAAAAATGCAGCTTTCTTTACCAACAACAACACACTGATTCAAAAACAGCATTCGCAGCTTTCAACATTTACGTTTTCTCCGTTTGATGGCATTGTGAAGCGCTCTTATTCACTTCCTGAGAATTTCCTACTTGCTGATGTTTTCGGTTTTTTAAACGACTCAACCTTGTTGCTTAGGAAACAGGATACTGTTTTTTCTATCGGCATTCTAGATTCTGCACAAGTTGAAATTCGCAAACTGGTAACCGTTTCAGGTTTGAGTACTATGGAACGTTTACATTCCTATGGCTTCGTTTTGCCAAACGGTAATTTTTGGGCGTTAAGCATGAATTCCGTGCTTTTTTTCCAAAAAACAGATTCTGGAAATTTTATCTGTATTCCTGTTCGCGACGGTTTATCTGATCACAAAAAAAACCAAGCTCATTCGATTACATTTGGCTTAAACGATGCGCAACAACGGCTTTGGATTGCCGACCAATACAACGGACTTTCTCTGCTCGATGCTCGTCAGTTGGCGTTCAAAAATCTCACTAAAGAGACCTTTCATCAATCGCAAGATGAGAATCTGATTGCCTGGGCTTTTGCATTCAATGATGAACAAACCTCTGCACTTATTGCTGCAAGCGGATACCTTTTTCACTTGGAATTTTCTAAACCGTTTTCTGAAATCGGAGCTTGGGATTTAATCCAACCTTTCATCAAAACAATCAAAAAAATTACATCGCCTGACTTAAACGGCCATAATAACGACGTTGCTTTCAGAAACGGGAAATTTTATATCAATGCGTTTAAAACGGGAATTATTGAATACAATCCGAATACACATCACATCAAAAAAATAGTTCCTCAAACGCCTGAGCGACGCTTGTATTCCGTAACGGCAATCAACGAAAATTTGGTCTGGTCTGGTTTTAAACGAGTTCTCATTCAACATCCGGACAACACGGTCGAACCTTTGGATTCCGTTTTTTTTGCAGATGCAAGTATTATTTACAATACCACGTTTAACGAATCCAAACATGAATGGGTAATCTCCGAATTCAACAGCGTTTTAAGTTATTCGTTAGAATCGAACACGTTCAAAACCATTTTAAATGCGAAAGAAAAGAAAAAACGATTCGCAACAACCGCCATTATGAACGCTTTCGGAAAGGGTGAAACCTACTGGATTTCAACGTTTGGGCAAGGTGTGTTAAAAATCACACCCAATGATACACTTACCTTTTCAATCGAAAACGGACTTGAAAACGCCTCGATTTACAACATCGTAGAAAGTACAGATAAGCGATTATGGATTTCAACCAATCGCGGACTTCATGTTTCTGATTCCGATTTTTCGAAACTCATTCTTTTGAATGATGATTTAGGATTTCCAAATTCCATTGCCAATCAAAACGGAACGGAATATCACAAAAACGGTTTATTATCGGTTGCCGGCTCTGAAGGTGTGTCTATTATCAACACAATAAATTTTGATGAATTTGGCGTTTTCGTAGAACATCCAAAGCTTTTAGAACTCAGAATCTCCACTAAACTAAATCAGGTGAATGTCTATTATGAAGATACATTCCGTTCGTTTCCTCAATCCGACCTGGTTCGCTTTTCGTTAGGAATTTCAGATTTTACGCAGCACAATTTCCCGACTTTTTATCGCATTCATCCTGATTCAAGTTGGCAAGCTATTCCCGAACTTCCCGCTGAAATTTCTTTTACACAGTTACAAGCCGGTAATTATACCTTGGAATCTGCTTTTGTAAATCCGTATAACTTTCAGTTTCAGACGCAAAAACTCGCCGAATTTTCCATCTTTATTCCATTTTGGGAGCGCTGGCAAACTCGACTTTTTCTAATTGTATTGGTACTAATTCTCGCAGCAATTCTTATTCAAAAACGAGTGAGCCGATATTATCACAAAAAGTTAATTGCTTTAGAAAAAGAACAACATGTATTCAGAGAACGAGAACACCTTTCGCGAGATTTACACGATTCCATCGGCACGCAACTTAGCTTAATTATTCGCCAGTTAACGGCTGCATCAAAAGAAAAAGACACGCTCAATAAAGTGTTTTCCGCCAAACAATTAGCTCAGTTTTCACTAGACCAATTGAGGGAAACAATTTGGGCTTTAAAGTCGGAAGAAATCCATTTGGATGAATACGTTTCAAGAATAGAAAACCTAAGTAAACGTTTAATTCTTCAGACCGGAATACACTTAGAATTTTTCATCGATTTAAAATCGAATCCGAAAATCAGCCCGATTCAACTCATTCAATCTCAACGCATTCTGGAAGAATCCCTAACGAATGCCATTAAGTATAGCGAATCAAAAAAAATTCATATTTCGCTTTCATCTGACCAATACAATTGGAAATTATCAATCACAGATTTTGGCAAAGGTTTTGTTTTCGATCAACAAACTGCGCGACATCATTACGGCTTAAAACATATTCAGGAACGTGCGCGGGAAATTCAGGGAACTTTACACATAGAAACGGAAATCGGGAAAGGAACGGAAATCTCACTCCGCTTGCCGATTCGCTCTTAAAAGTTGAATCATTTTTTTTAACTGTTTCCTCATTTAAAATCAATCGAATTAGTAATCAGGTTCTGTTCATATCAAACCATTTTATTCGTTTTCTGCCGATTCGTTCATAATAGTTGCACTTGTTTTCGCTACTACTTTTACTTGATACAGTATTCGGATTTATCATTCAGGTATCTACCGTTAACTCTAAAAAACTGGCAACCCTTTTCATTCGTTTTCAGTCGTATAAATCGGTTTTAAAATCACTCCTTCATTGCTCAATAAATTGCTCCATTTTGGTGATTTCAGCACTTCTCGAATACTCATTGCTTCACCGTTCACAAAAACAATAGTACTTACCAATCGAATTCCGTGACTGTAATCGGCATACGAACTTCCGTGTCCATTATACACGGGTTGAATCGGTTTTCCGTCCAATTTGTGCCATCCGTAAATCACAACCGGACTCGGAACATTCGTTTTTAAGTTTTCAACCATTCGATTCGAAATAATCACGTCTTTTTTGTGTCCGGCTGTTAACCTTCCCAATGGAAATCGTTCCGTAAATGGTGCTCTTTGCTCTAAAACCGAATCCTGATGTTGTAAAAAAACGGAAACGCTTGTCATAGAATCCGAGGGTGGAATTGGTTGAGGTCTCAATTTCACAGCTGCTTGCTCGTACAAGTTATCAACCATAAATGTGGTCGGCAAACTCATATCTAATGCTGTTGCAATTTTTTGAGCAGTAATAGGAGTGAGTGGTACATATATAAAATCACCATTTTTCCCGAGACACAAATAATCAGGCGTTACATAGAATACAACCTCAACCGAATCTTGTTTGATGGAAATCGGAACGAGTTTTCGAAGAAAATCGGGCACATTTCCTTTTATGAATTCATCAAAAATAACCGCTTCTCTTTCTTCACGAGGCAAAAACGAAATCTTTTCAGCTAAAGCTGAACCGGTAAGAAACCCTTCCTGCCGTATAGGCACATCCAGTTGTTGAGCCGAAACCGAAGCGCTCCATAAAAACATCCATAAAACAATGATATTCCATTTCATGCTTGCAATTTACTTGAAATAACGCATTTGAATTATTGTGATATGCTCCGAATATCTCCATATTCCTGTTTATGATTCAGTTAGCATTAGTTGAGGATAACAGCAGCCAGATAAAATCGTTAATTGACGAGTTTTCAAGTATTGATTTCATTGAATTGGGGATTTGCTCGATGAGCGGTGAAGAGTTTTTAATCGAACTTTCCAACAGCACCGAACTCCCCGATTTTGCGTTGGTTGATGTAGAAATGCCGGGTATGAACGGCATCGAAACCGTTATCAAAATAAAAGAACGTTTCCCGTCGATTACCTGCATCATGTTTTCTGTTTTGGATGATGAACTCACCTTGTATAATGCCATTCAGGCCGGTGCATCAGGATACTTTCTCAAAGAAGATGATATCGAACAAATTAGTCAGCATTTAAAACAAGTGAAGGAATTCGGAGCCTTACCGTTTACACCGCGAATGGCGCTCAAAGCTTTAGAACTCATCAAAAAAGCAACACCACCACCATCAGAAAACGCCGATTCTATCCTTTCTCAGCGCGAATTAGAGATTTTGCAGCTTTTATCGGAAGGCCATAACGCGCAAACGATTGCCGAGAAATTATTTGTCAGTTTTCACACCGTTCGCAAACATATGATGAACATTTACACGAAGTTGGAAGTGAATTCAAAAACGGAGGCCATTAAAATCGGACTCAAAAACAGTTGGTTACGATTATAAATTCTTGTTTTTAATAAAGCCCCTCTCCTCGATTTCCCGTACCTTTGGCCATCAAATTTTAGTTTATCCTATTCCATGATTTCTACCCACAATCTGTCTTTACGCTACGGAAAGCGTGTTCTTTTTGATAATGTATCCATCAAATTCACACCCGGAAACTGTTATGGTGTAATCGGTGCAAACGGCGCCGGAAAATCAACATTCCTCAAGATTTTAAGCGGTGATATTGAACCCAATACAGGTACAGTTTCCATCGAACCCGGAAAACGAATGGCTGTTTTACGTCAGAATCACTACGAATTCGACGAAGTTTCTGCGATTCATGCTGTTATGATGGGGCACAAAAAATTGTGGAATATCATGCAGGAAAAAGATGCTTTGTACGCCAAACCTGATTTTTCTGATGCAGACGGAATCCGTGCTTCTGAACTCGAAGGCGAATTTGCTGAAATGGACGGTTGGAACGCCGAATCTGATGCTGCAGCTTTATTAAGCGGCATGGGCATTCACGAAGAAGATCATTACAGTTTATTGAAAGACCTCAGCGGTAACCAAAAAGTGAGAATCTTATTGGCCCAAGCCATTTTCGGAAACCCGGACATCTTGATTCTTGATGAACCTACCAACGACTTAGACATTCACACGATTTCCTGGTTGGAAGATTTTCTCCTCGATTTCAAAAACACGGTAATAGTAGTTTCGCACGACCGTCACTTCTTGGACACGGTTTGTACTCACGTTGCCGATATTGATTTTAGTGTCATTCGTTTATTTACCGGAAACTATTCATTCTGGTATCAATCTTCGCAATTAGCCTTGCAACAACGTGCATCAGCCAATAAAAAAGCGGAAGAACGCAAAAAAGAATTGCAGGAATTCGTGGCTCGATTCAGCGCGAATGCTTCAAAATCGAAGCAGGCAACCAGCCGTAAAAAACTGCTCGATAAAATTAATGTGGAGGAAATTCAACCTTCATCAAGAAAATATCCGGCAATTATTTTTAAGCAAAACCGTGAAGCAGGCGACCAAATTCTGCATGTAGAACAATTGACTTGCGAACGCAACGGCGAAACACTGTTCTCTAACGTTGATTTAAACGTGAGTCGCGGTGATAAAATCGCCATTATTTCTAAAGACTCGACCGCGGTTAGCTCATTTTATCAGATTGTGATGAACGAGTTAAAACCGAAATCAGGCGGATTTCATTTCGGACAGACCATCACAGCGGCATATTTACCAAGTAATAACGAAGCTTATTTCGAATCCAGCGAAAATCTGATTGATTGGTTACGCGAATACGCCGATGATGCCGGCAAAAAAGATGAAGTATTCTTGCGCGGTTTCCTCGGAAAAATGTTGTTTTCCGGTGAAGAAGTGCTCAAAAAATGCTCGGTACTTTCAGGTGGTGAAAAAATGCGTTGTATGATTGCACGCATGATGTTGCAAGGTGCGAACGTGCTCATTTTAGACGAACCGACCAATCACCTCGATTTGGAATCCATCGAATCGTTGAACACCGCATTGGCAAACTTTCCCGGAACGGTTCTTTTTACTTCGCATGACCACACCTTTACACAAACTGTTGCCAACCGAATTTTCGAAATCGGCCCGAATGGTTTTGTAGATAAATTGATGACTTACGATGAATACCTTGAAAACAAAGGTGTTCAGGAACAAGTAAAAGCGCTGTATTAATTTCTTAAGGCTGGTGATTAACATCAGCCTTTTTTTTGCTTGAATTTCATCATAATTCCCCTTACCTCTATAAGATGAAAATTTGGAGTTTCATACTAACAGTTAGCCTTACCCTTTTTGCAGCGCTTACCTTTTTTCTATCCGTGTCTATAATTTTTGATTGGAATGGATTACGAGAAGCTCAAGGCAACTTTGTTTGGGCTATTATCTGGCTAAATCTCATTTGTTCGATTATTTATTTTGGAAGTGCATTCTTTATTGCAAAAAACAATCCTTTATCCGTCAATCTTCTTCGAATATCACTTTATATGATAGCTTCGGGTAGCGTTTATTTAAGTATTCATATACTAAATGGCGGACTTTATGAATCCAAAACAATTGGTGCTCTTGTGTTTAGATTCCTTGTTTCACTCATTTTTTTCTTATTAGTAAAAAGATTTTTCCGTAGGAAAGAAGCTGTTTAATCTATATGCACGAGTTCAATAAATCAGATATCCTAACTGAAGAAGATTGCAAACGCTTAGTCTATACATTTTATGACAGCCTTCAAAAAAATGAACGTTTGGGATATATCTTCAACCAAAAAGCAAACATTGAATGGGATTTACATTTGCCTAAAATGGTTGATTTTTGGTCAAACATCTTGTTTCAAACCGGTAGATATAAAGGAAATCCTTATCAAGCGCATCTCCATTTAACAATACAGGAATCGGATTTTGAAGAATGGATTACCATATTTAAAACTACAGTTGATTCAAACTTTGCTGGCTCCAATGCTGAACGCGCCAAAGGAATTGCGGATAATGTTGCCGCAATGTTTATATCCAGAATGAAAATGGATGGGCATTTACCTTTTTAAGGTTGAAAGGATACACATGGACAAAAATAACACCACTATAATAATCGAATTAATTAAAGATAAACTCATTTCTATTGCAGAAGACTCTTTCAGAGAAGCAGCTATTTCCGGTTTATGTATGGATGGTGCAATAGAAGCTGCAATTGGGGCTATGAAATCAGCAAAAATTGAATTCGACAATCAAATTAGCAATTAAGACTATTTTATCACTTTTGTCTTGCTTCCTGTTTTTCTCCTGCATATCTTAGCCATGAACTAAGAAATTAATCTGTTTATGATTGCTTCTAAAACATGTGAATTAGCTATTCGGGCACTCATTCTTATCGCTCAAGATAAGTCGGGCGAGCCTGTTCGAATTTCTTATTTACATGAAGAATTAGAAGTTGGCTTTTCGTTTATGACTAAAATTTTACAACCTCTAACCCATTCCGGGGTTCTCGTTTCCTTAAAAGGGGCGAAAGGCGGTTTAGTATTAAACAAAAAGCCTGAGGAAATTAATCTCAAGCAAATTGTTGAGATTATGGACGGGGATACTCTTTTCACCAAATGCGCTTTAGGCTTACCCAAATGCGGGCATCCTGAAACGTGCGCATTTCATGAAAGCTGGACACCTGTAAGAGAACTTCTCACACAAACTTTTCAACAAACGACACTTGCTCAATTATCTAAAACAGGAAGCGAATCCCTTTTAAACAAATTAGTAGGCTGACGTTTTTTTTAATCTTAAATAGTAATTAGCACTACTAATTACTTAAACCATACCATCATGAAACACATCTTTACCGCCCTCTTATTTTTGGCTCTGATTTCTTGTGGAAATTCTGATGAATCTCACACAAAAAAAGCATCGGCCAGTAAAACAAATGCATCAGGAATTAGCGATTTCGAATTGAAAAACGGAATTGGCCCCGTTAAAGAAGAAGTAAAATTGGGCGCTTTAAATCAAACGCTTGTCAATTCTGGTAAAGCAGTTTTTGAATTGAATTGCTCTGCCTGCCATAAAACTTCAGAACGATATGTTGGCCCTCAATTAGATGATATGCTAACACGAAGAACCCCAACCTATTTGATGAATATGATGCTAAATCCTGATGAAATGATTAAAAAACATCCGGAAGGAAAAAAAATGTTTGCGCAGTTTTTAACACCAATGCCCAAACAAAACATCACGCTTGAACAAGCCCGGTCAATCGTTGAGTACATAAGAACAGTACAAAAGTAACGGGTAAAAAAACATCACACAATAACACATCAATTGCTTCTTATTGAATCTAATACTCAATGTTGCAATTTACTTATGGAGATCACTATGAAAAAAAAATTATGGCTTTCGGCTATCGTTGCTGCAGTGGTTTTAGCATCATGTGCTAAAAAAGCTGATTTAGGCGGCCATCAAGAAGCTGCTCAAAAAGTGTATGTTGCACCGGGCGAGCATGACGAATTTTATGGTTTTATGTCAGGCGGTTTTAACGGGCAATTAGGAATTTATGGACTACCCTCAGGTAGACATTTGTACACTGTTCCTATTTTTTCACAAGCGCCTGTAAACGGTTATGGCTATTCTGAAGAAACAAAAGATATGCTTAAAACCTCTTATGGATTTATTCCTTGGGGAGATGCTCACCATCCGGAATTGTCTCAAACTGATGGCGTACCTGACGGTAGATGGCTGTTTATTAATGAAAACAACACCCCACGAATTGCTCGTGTAGATTTAAAAACATTCAGAACTGATGAAATTATTGAGATTCCAAACTCTGCGGGAAATCACGCCTCATCATTCGTGACCATGAATACCGAATATGTTTCAGCGGCAACTCGTTTTTCTGTTCCTGTTGATGGTGGCAATAAAGATGTAGCTATTGATTCCTATAAAGAGAACTTTGGCGGAACCATCACTTTTGTAAAAGTAAGCCAAGAGGGCCATATGAATATTGAATTTCAATTATTGGTTCCCGGCTTTAATTACGATTTATCACATGCCGGAAAAGGAATTTCTGACGGATGGGCATTTTTCACGACTTACAATACAGAACAAGCACACACTTTATTAGAAATTAATGCATCGCAAGCGGACAAAGATTTCATTGCAGCTATAAATTGGAAAAAAGCTGTTGAGTATGTTAAGTCCGGTAAAGGAAAAAAAATGTCAGGCTTGCATACTGTAAATCATTTTGACCACAAAAAAGGAACTGCTGTTTCAGAATTACGGAAAGAAGTTATTACGCTAAACCCTAAAGATAATCCCGGAATTATCTATTTCTTACCGACTCCAAAATCTCCGCATGGTGTTGATGTTGACCCAAGTGGACGTTTTATTGTTGGCGGCGGAAAATTAGCAACCGTATTACCTGTTCACTCATTCGAAAAAATGATTAAAGCCATTGAAGACAAAGCATTTGAAGGTGAAGCCGGCGGTATTCCTATTCTAAAATACGACGCGGTAATTCATGCTGAAGTAGAAAACCCGGGCCTTGGGCCACTTCATACCGAATTTGACGGAAAAGGCTTTGCTTATACAACTGCATTTTTAAGCTCAGAAGTTGTTAAATGGTCGTTGGAAACCTTTGAAGTTGTTGACCGCATTGACACCTACTATTCACCCGGTCACTTAATGATTCCCGGCGGTGATTCTCGCAAACCTTGGGGTAAATACTTAGTTGTACTAAACAAAATCACCAAAGACAGATATCTCCCAACCGGCCCGGAACTATTCCATTCTGCTCAACTTATTGATATCTCCGGCGATAAAATGAAACTTTTGCTCGATTTCCCGACGGAAGGTGAGCCACATTATGCACAAGGTATCGCAGCTGAAATCATAAAAAATAACCAAGTAAGATTTTTTCCTTTAGCTGATAATGGCCATGAATGGGCGGCAAAATCTGAAAAAGAAACCGAAGTAATTCGCAAAGGAAATGTTGTACATGTTAAAATGACATCAATAAGAAGCCATTTTATGCCTGATAACATCGAAGGTATTAAAGTGGGTGATGAAGTGTATTTCCACGTAACGAATTTGGAACAGGATTGGGATCTACCTCACGGTTTTTCCATTCTGGGAAATAACAATGCAGAACTTCTGATTATGCCGGGCGAAACACTCACGATAAAATGGACCCCGACTCGTGAAGGTATCTTCCCATTCTACTGTACTGATTTCTGTAGCGCATTACATCAGGAAATGCAAGGTTATATACGTGTATCAGCTAAAAACAGTAATACACCAATAAAATTCAATTCCCCGAAATAATTCGAGATTACGATCCCTGAGTACAAGTTTAGGCTTTACTCAGGGAGTTTAAACCAGTCAAAAAAAAACGACTTCTAATTAGGCTTGAACATTTTCAAGCATTCTATAAACTGCTGCAAATCTACCGCAGCTAACGATTTACACTCATGAAACGCTTACCTCAACTTTTATTTATAGCTGCTATTTTGCTCATATCAAGCGTTTATGTTTTTCCTATTTGGAAAATTGATTTGAGAGCACCACAATATCCGGAAGGAATCGGTTTATTGATCTGGGTAAATCAAATTACAGGTCAACAGCCACAAGATCTTAAAAACATTAATGGATTAAACCACTACATAGGAATGAAAGAGATTGTACCGGAATCCATTCCTGAACTTGTGTGGATGCCATGGTTATTTGGTGTTTTGATTGTTTTTGGAGCTTTTACAGTTTATAAAAATAAGCGCAGTTTGTATTTGCTTTGGACTTCATCATTTCTGGGATTAGGAGCAATCGGATTAATAGATTTTTATTTATGGGGATATGATTACGGACATAATTTGAATCCAACTGCCCCAATCCGTGTTCCGGGTATGACCTACCAACCACCATTAATAGGAAGTAAACAGCTATTAAACATGAATGCTCTTTCTGTACCTGATATTTCCGGAATATTAGTTTTTTTAGCAATGGCATTAGCCATAACAGCACTAATACTTCTGTTTAATAAAAAGTTATCAGGCAAACTTCATTTATTACTTTTCTTGAGTTTTCTTGGACTTCAATCTTGCGAAAAAGGCCCTAAAGAACCCGATTTGAAATTGGATTCTTGTGCATACTGTGAAATGAAAATCACACAATTACCTTTTGTCAGCCAATCGCAAACTGTTTATGGAAAACCCTACTTCTTCGACTCAATAGAATGTATGGCCGCATATTCTCAAAAAAGCGATACTGATTTTGTGCTTGAATATGCGTGGGTAACACACTTTGGAACTCAACCTGAATGGGTTCCGATACAACAAGCTTACTTTATTCATAACAAAGAAATTAAATCTCCGATGGGGTTAAGCTTAGTTGCATTTAAAAGTGAAGCGGAGTTGTTGGAATTCAAAAAAACTTACGGAGGTGAAACTCTGAATTGGAATGATGTTAAACAATTTGTTTCAGCATCTTGGAATTTGTAAAACCAAAATAACAGCCATGAAAACTCGGTTAACTCTCTGTTTGATATTACTTTTTCCACTGATTACATCAGCACAAAAAAGAATACCCGTTTCTGTTGGCGATTCCCTTCAGGCCTTGATAAACAATTCAGAAAACGGAGATACCCTTTTCTTTAACTCAGGAATTTATTCAAATACAAGCCTGCGCATCAACAAAAAATTACATCTAAGAGCCGATAAACATGCCATCCTAGTTGGTGCTGATACAGGCTCAATTGTTCAAGTCGTTCATTCGGGCGTAAGTATTTCGGGTTTAACGTTCAAAAATACTCCAATAAGTTTCATTCGTGAATATGCTGCAATTGAAATCATAAAAAGCAGTGATATCACCATCAAAAACAACACGTTTGAAGATAATTTCTTTGCCGTTTACTTATCTGATAGCCAAAATATCACCATTATGGAAAATGATATAAACGCATCCAATAAACGAGAAAGCAACTCAGGTAATGCCATTCATTCCTGGAAATCTGAACACATTCGTATTGAAAATAATCGACTTGAAGGTCACAGAGATGGTGTTTATTTAGAGTTTTCTAAACACATCTTTGTTAAAAACAATATCAGTATTCATCAGCTTCGTTACGGTTTACATTTCATGTTTTCTGATTCGTGCACCTATGAAGCAAACCGATTTGAGGATAATGGCGCCGGTGTTGCCGTTATGTATTCAAAATTCGTTTCTATGAAAAAGAATGTCTTTATCGGTAATAAAGGCGCTAACACTTACGGTTTACTGCTCAAAGAAATTTTCGACAGCGATATTACCGAAAACACTTTTTATGACAATACAACTGCCATTTATTTAGAAGCTTCCAATCGGATTTTTGTCCATCATAATACATTCTCTAAAAACGGATGGGCTATTAAACTAAAAGCAAATTCTATCTCGAATCGCTTCGAAAACAACAATTTTATGGGAAATGTGTTTGATTTAGCGACTAACAGCCGCCAAAATTACAATTCGTTAAAAGGGAATTATTGGTCGCAATTTAACGGATACGATTTAGATAACGACGGAATCGGAGACACCCCATATCGGCCGGCTCGATTATTCGGCGCCATAATCGATAAACAACCATTGGCATTATTACTCGTGCATTCTCAGTTTGCTCAGTTGTTAGACTGGGTTGATTCCGTCCTGCCCATTTTAACACCGGAATCACTTAAAGACACATCACCGCGAATGAAACCCGTTTTGTTATGATAGAAATTATTAACCTCAGTAAATCTTTCGGCACAAACCGAATTCTGCAACAGATTTCACTCAGCCTTAAACCCGGAAAAGTAACCGCACTTATCGGGCCAAATGGCGCAGGAAAATCTACTTTAATTAAGACTATTCTTGGATTAGTAAAAATTGAGAGTGGTTCAATTCTCTTAGATGGATTATCCGTTCAAGACGAAAAAACACGTGCAAAGATTGGCTATATGCCTCAGGCTCCTCAATTCCCGCCTCATATGACGGTCAGAGAAATCATTGAGTTTGTACAAAAACTTAGGGTTGAGTCTCCTCACAGAGACATGAAACTCCTCAATCAACTCGGGTTGCAATTCGAATTGGACAAACCGTTCAAAACACTTTCCGGCGGAACCAAACAAAAAGTAAGTGCGGTAATCGCATTTCTATTCTTACCAGAGGTTCTCATTTTAGATGAGCCGACTGCTGGCTTAGATCCTGTTTCAGCGTTAACGTTTAAAAATCGTGTAAGAGAAGAATCAAAATCCGGAAAAACCATTCTTTATACCTCACATATCCTTCAAGAAATTGAAGAACTAGCGGACGAGCTCATTTATTTGCAAGAAGGGAAAGTTGTACTTCAAATTGAATTAAAAGAGTTTTTATCGACATACAAAACACATTCGCTTGAACAAGCTTTGGCAATACATATCTCAAAGCAAGAGGCAGCCTAATGAAAAAGACCTTATTCCTTTTCCAATTTAAAAATCAATTAAGAAGTAAATGGGTTTACATTGTTCTCTTAGCCATTTGTTCACTTTCTGATTTAATGCTCCGATTTAGCGGCGATGGTGCAAAAAGCATACTCAGCCTAATTAATTTGTCATTGTTTTTTATTCCTGTAATTGTTGCTATACAAACCGCAATGTTTATTTATGGTAATCGTGAATACATGGAGTTGGTGTTAACACAACCTGTAAAACGCGGGGTTTTAATAGTTCAACTGTGGCTGGCGTTTTGGATTCCAGTCGCTCTGGCCATTTTTTTAGGCATGTTATTGCCATTTATTTATTTACAAGAAGGTTGGCCGTATGTTGATGCCGTAATTCAACTTTCTTTTATTACAAACATTTTAGCCGGAATCTTTTCATTATTAGCCGTATTGATTTCTCTTTCTCATGATGACAAAGCCAAAGGACTTGGCGTTTTACTTGGATATTGGTTGTTTTTAAGCATTGTTTATGATGGTTTGATGCTGTTTACCATTCAAGCATTGTCAGATTTTTCTTTACGAGAAATCAGCTTACTAGCTGTTTCACTAAATCCGGTTGACCTCGCCCGAATATTATTGCTTATGCTCAATAATGGTGCGGCTTTATTAGGTGTAACAGGAGCGTTATTCGAGCGATTCGCCGGCACTATTGTGGGAATAATCTCGATAAGTTCACTACTTCTTATCTGGTTTCTCATTCCCGGGTGGCTCTCCTACAAAAAGTTTTTATCCAAAGACTTTTAATTAAGACAATATTGTCTTTTTGCAAAACAAACAAGTACATTCAATTCGAAATATCATTGAAAACAAATATGGATACCAAACAAACAATCTTCATTTCAGAACTTCCTCATAGCGAACGTCACCTTGCCGTTTTTAATGCATTTGATTCACTTGCACTTCAGGATTCATTCGAAATCGTTGTGGACCACGAACCAAGAGGTTTAATTCGTCAATTTCAGCAATTCCGTGGCGGACAATCAGCATGGAAATTAATAAAACAAGAAAACGGATTTATTTGGTTTCAGATATCGCGCATTCTTGAAGCACCGGAAAATCAACCTGAACTCGCGATTGAACATCATGGATGCGGTTGTGGAAATCATCACCATCATCACTAAGAGTCATGGAAAACTTAACCCATTTTGTACTGGAAACACCGGATTCCATTCAAACACAAAGCACACTTTCTAAAAACTTTTTTAAGTCGGAAAACTTCCGTGCAATGATGTTTAGTTTCGCTGTTGATGAAGAACTAACCGAACATTCGTCAAAAAAAACAGCCATTCTACACGTTCTATCAGGCACCGGCACATTCGGCACCGATAAGGAAGTTGTTGACTTAAAACCCAACGCATGGATTCATATTCCGGCTGATTTAAAACATTGGGTTAAAGCCAAGGAAGAACTTCATTTCCTTTTGTATTTAATTGGTTGATTAATCGAACATCAAAAAACACAACAAAAGAATGCCAACAGTTAGTCGTTTTTTTCTGAAATCTGGTTTTATCTGGCTCATCATTTCGATGCTTTTTTTTGGTTTACAGCAAATTGAGCCCGGATTTCGCATTGCCTACCATCATACACTGGGCTTAGGCTGGGTCACTCAAATCATTATCGGAGTTGCTATTTGGATGTTTCCCCGTTGGAGCAGTGCTTTGCCTAAAGGTCCGATGTGGGTTTGGTGGCTGGTTTATATCACACTGAATTTAGGATTATTGTTACGGATTTTATCTGAGCAATTTCTGTCTCTTCAATCTGAATTTGTATCCATCGTACTCATTATTTCGGGGTTTTTGTTGTGGATTTCGATGATGGCTTTCATCGGTATAATGTGGAAACGTGTTAAAGCAAAGCAACCGATATGATGCCAAGGGTTAGTATCGTTTTTATACGCTGGGCATTGATTCAACTTGGAATTGCTTCAACAATCGGGCTCATTATTCTTATTAGTAAAGCATCCGGAATCTGGATATGGAGTTGGAATTATCGCCCTCTGCACACGGAAGCTATTTGGTTCGGTTGGATTATCAACTTTGTAATTGGTACAGCCTGGTGGATTATGCCTAAACGTCCGGATTTACCCGATAAATTCGGTAACGAATGGTTTGCATGGCTCAGTTTCACTTTCCTTCAAATAGATTGGTTTTACCGCATTTTTGTAGATGTATTTAACGCCCCAACAGTCATTCGCTTTACACCACTATTAGCAATTATTTGTTTTGTGATTGGAATCTGGCCAAGACTAAAACACATCATACACGAACATTAGTCTAATGCAAAAGCGGTATTCATTGAACACGCATGTACGAGTCCCGGGTTTATTCTATCTCGTAATTACTCTTCTATCAGGAATAGGATTACGCATACAATGGCTCTTCCCTGATTGGAGTGTATTCTCACAAAAGTTTGCAATACATGCCCATTCTCACTTGGCTCTTTTAGGCTGGCTTTTCCCGATTTTGTTGTACTCATTAGTGAAACGGGATACACAACTCACTTCTTTCTTACGCTGGAACATCTACATATTGCATGGATTGATTATAGCCATGTTTCCGGCTTTTTTACTTCAAGGATATGCCTTTTACTCCATCTTGTTTTCATCACTTTATCTGATTGTTTCTTATTCCATTTTATGGCAACTCAGGAATGAATTGGAGTTGGGAAAGAATCCGGTAAAAACATGGGCTGTTTTATTTTACGTTGCATCAACAATTGGTCCTTGGCTTTTAGGCGGATCAACTGTATTTGGCCAAGTTTGGATGAACGCCTGGATTGCATGGTTTCTGCATTTGCAATTTAATGGTTGGGTAACTTTTGGTTTATTGGCATTATTTTTCAGCCGAATTCCTTCGCCTAAATGGTTAATACACGTTTTCGCTACGGGCACACTCTTTATTTCATTTAGTTTGATGTTACCGCAAAACGACTTTCAACTGCTTAAAATAAGTGCTGTATTTGCGGGCATCTTACTCACCTTGAGTTCCATATGGTTAGTAACAATCGTTGTTAAACAACACCAGAGAACTACTATAACCGGATTTATTATTCAACTTCTACTCTTAAAATCGTTCTTATTGGGGTTTTCCGGACTAGAAATCATGCAAAATTACATTCACCATATTCCGCAAGCCCGAGTTGCATTTACTCATACCAGCTTATTAGCCATAGCTTCAACATTTTTGCTTTTCTATAATGGTTTATCCAAAAAATTAACCCTGCTTTTTAGCACGGCATCGTGGCTTATGGTTGCTTTACTTTGGATGGAACTCTTTGGCTTGTATTACAAAACCGGAATTCCATTTTCAATACAAGTACCTTATATAATTTTAGGAGTCGTGCTTTTGGGAACAATTTTACCGCTAATTCTAAAATCCGTAACCAAAGTAACACAAAACCCTTCTTAAATTTCCTATTTTTTCTGCATTGAAAACACCTATCCACATAAAACTCTTTTCTTCTTTCATGAGTGTGTTACTCATGTGGAATTTATTTGGCTGGTGGTTATATCCCGTAGTTCACGGCATTGTTGATAAACATCTGAACTCCGGTATTGAATGTTGTAACGGAGCAGAATTATGTTGTTGTAAAGCTGCCGGAGCCGACGCCTGTTACTGCTTACCGGGGCAAGACCATGGTGACAATAACGTAATGGTCTGCGGTATTGATGCACCTGATGCACATCCTAACGCACAAGAGCAAGGCGTTCTCGTTTTCTTTGAAATGAGAGCAACAGTTACTCAACTATCCTTTCTAATTCCGGGAAAACATCTCCCGAATTTAAGCCCTTCGTTTTGGGAACTACCCTTATCCGGCTTTCTTAACGAGCAATTTCGCCCTCCCAAATTTTCATAAATAAACACTCCTGCTTTTGCAGTATTTCCTCAACTGAAATGTTTTTCAGCTTGTAGGATTATGTCAAATTTTTATTAAAAAAACTCTTTTATTATTTATGAAAATCAATTTCTTAAAGGCAATTTCTATTGCACTTATCTCTATTGCTGTAATCTCTTGTAAAGATTCTACAACAACAGACAATTCGCTCGAACTTCTCTCTATTACTTCTGCTGAATCGGGCGATTACATCTTGCATCTTTCCGGCTTAAAACCACTCGAAACCGGCTACAATCGTTTGTTTTGGGATGTTTCTAAAGCTGGAACTACTGTCGAAATCGATTCAATTCTTGTAAATCCGATAATGGATATGACTACAATGACTCACTCTTGCCCCAAAGAAACGCCGTTTTCATCACAAGATGCAGATGGTAAGTTTGAAGGCTACATGGTTTTTATCATGCCTAGCGGCGATATGGGCTCGTGGGCTATTACTGCTACCGCATACTTATCAAACGGAGAATCGTTTACAGCCGCGGTTGATATAAGTGTGGCTAACTCTTGGAAATTGCAAAGCTTCACCTATAATGAAGTTAAATATTTTGTTTCCTGGGCTAGCCCTGATGAACCGTTTGTGGGAAAAAACACCGTTCAACTTATGCTCCACAAAAAGGCAACGATGATGAGTTTCCCTTCAACCGATGACCTTAGCTTATCAATTTATCCGTACATGGATATGGGTTCAGGCGAGGGCCATTCCGCACCTTATGAACAAGTTGAGCGAATGGGAACGGGGCATTATAAAGGCTCCATCAGTTATAGTATGAGCGGCGACTGGCAAATTACAGTTTCTGCTAATTCCGGAAGTGAAACCGTTGCCGAAACGGTATTCAACATGAATGTTATCAGTAAATAAATAAATCGCGTGGGCTCAGTGGGTCAAAGCTGGAAGTTACTGGCGGAATAGCAACTCTAATTCCCGCGAAGACTCCCAACGACCCATTGAAGCTCCCTTTTAATACGTATAGCTATGTATATACTTTTTATCGTTTTACTGATTATATCGCCCAATAGGCTTGTTTTGGTGGATGCACAGAACAAAGAACCTATCGCAGACGCATATGGAATAACTTCATCCGGCAAGCTACTCATAAGTAATTCTGACGGTGTAATCGAGGTAAACAAAGAAATCCAACATCTCCAGATAAGCCACATAAACTATCACACACTGCATATACTTGCTCCTTTTCCTGATACTGTTTTCATGCAAGCTCAAACTTATACAGGAAAAGATATTCTGGTAATCGGGAAAAAACAGGAAAACGCTCAGATACATCAATATCAAGATTTCACAATAAACCAACCTGTTGAGCGACAATTGAGACAAATTGAAGGCTTGCAACTGGTTCAACGCGGGGCTTTTGCTTGGGAACCAATGGTTAGAGGCTTAAGTGACCAACGTTTAAGTGTTTCGATTGATGGGATGCGCGTTTATGCTGCTTGTACCGATAAAATGGACCCTCCAACCGCTTATATTGAAACAGGAAATCTTGAACAGATTACGATTCAAAAGGAAAGCAACTCTGGTTTAGAATCAGGAAACGGATTTGCAGGATTGCATTTAAAATTGCAAGAAGCACGATTTCAACATCAGTCCCTTCAACTCAGCTCAGGTTTTCGAGCACCCGACTCCTATCGCTTCTTTAGTATGACCGGAAACTCAGGTTGGCAAACGCAAGCGATTCGTTATTCAGTTTCTTTCAAACAAGCTGATGATTTTTCGGCATCCGATAATCAAGTCATAAAGAATTCGGGATTCAGCAAATTGAACGCCTCAATAAATCATCGTTGGCTGGATAAATCATTCACTGTCTCAAACACATTTATTTATGATGATGCCTGGGAAATGGGTTTTCCCGTTCTTTTAATGGATGCAACTCGCGCAAAAGCACTTATGCTACGGCAAGAGTGGCAATTCTTACGTCCCAATACATTATGGGCTAATCATTCTTTAATGGGATATTACAATTCCGTTCGTCATAAAATGGATGATTACAGTCGGGATGTGGCCAATCGTGACGTAATGAGAAACATGTACATGCCCATGGAAGGAACAACTGAAACCTTCGGTTTAACATGGAAAGCACATTCTTTATTCCATTCAAAACTCAATCTTAATATGGAATTGATTCAATCTACCGCAAACGGATTCATGCTTATGGAGCCCTTAGATACAACTATATCACCCATGTATTTAGACAATTTGTCTGATGTAGTTACACAAGAAGCAAAGTTCGGGTTTAATTATGAGTTTTCTCTGCTTAACGGTTGGTTAGCAACACCGAATGTGTCTTTATTGGTAAACCATATTTTCACAGACGATGAACGGTATGCGCAATATTTTGAAGAACTGTATCAAAAGAACACCAACACCAATGTGCGCTTGGCTTTTCAGGCACAAATTACACTTGCTAAACAGGTTGGCTCTTTCGGATATGTGAGCTTCAACACGTCAGTTAACGAGCGTAATCCAAACCACAATGAACGTTACTCACATTACATCTATAACTATGTTGACGGCTTCTTTTACGAAGGAAATCCTTGGCTTAAAAATGAGTTCAGCGTTGCTCAGGAAGTCTCATGGCAGCTCAATAAAGACTCTTATAGTTTGAATTTAAGTGGATTTTATCGCTCATTTAATAACTATATATCCGGCGTTTTTGACGCCAATCTAAGCTCAGAATATTATTCGTTTATGAGATATTCGAATGTTGGCAAAGCAACTCTTTTAGGATTTGAATTACGGGTACTTTCAAATCTAACCCATTCCATTTCAATGGATAACCGTATTAGTTATACTAAAGGTAGATTAATCGGCTTAAACGATAACCTTCCGTATATAGCACCGCTCAGTGGTTACTCGAAAATAAATTGGAATACTTTTATAGGAAAGTTTACGCCCGTAATCGAATGGTCTGCTGCGCAAAACAATATTGCTGACAAAACCAGTATTGAAGACACCTCAAACGAATGGATGTTAGTTCACGTTTCTTGGGAACAATCATTTTATAATGATAATCTCCTAATCAACGCAGAAATTCAAAACGTTTTCGATACGTTTGTTGTACGCCATGTTAGTATGGGTAATCTACCTGAACATGGGCGCAGTTTCGGTATAAGTATTAAATACTTATTAAATTAATTTTTTTATTATCCGAAAGAGCTCAAGGTTACAATTTGAATCCATCAGACATCTTCTTGTATAAAAATGACACACACTCATAATTGAAATTAGAGAGCAGTTTATGATCACTACCAAATCTTGCCAATTTGCCATTAGAGCGCTCATCTATTTAGCGTTAAATAGCGATGGCAAACCTATCCAAATCTCGCGATTACATAAAGATTTAAATGTCGGTGCAGCTTATCTGACGAAAATATTACAACCGCTTACTCAACATGAAATCTTGGTTTCCTATAAAGGAACAAATGGCGGAGTTCAATTAAATCGCCCTGCAGATAAAATTTCTCTTTATGAAATTGTACACATTATAGACGGCGACGCTTTATTTGATGAATGTGCACTAGGAATACCAACTTGCAGTATCGAAACACCTTGTGCGTTTCATTTTAAATGGGCTGATATTCGTGATGAAATAAAATTCGCATTTCACGACACAACCATTGCAGATTTAGCTGCATCCGGCGGGCAAGTATAAAAAAAGCTGACTATTTGAGTCAGCTTTTAGTTTGATTATCTAAATTTGACAATCGCATTATCTACGGGTTTAACCGTTCGTAAATAGGTATAAATAGCGCGTAAATCATCTTCTTTCATTCCGCCATACATGCTCCAGGGCATTTCCGTGTTATAATCATTCGGCCCGAGAACAATTGCAGAATCAGCATAAGACTTAAAGCGATTTACGAAATCTTGTTCAGTCCATTTGCCAATCCCGGTAGCTTCATCCGGTGTAATATTCGCTGATGTTGCAAATTTTCCGTTTTCCATCTTGAATTCCATTCCACCGGCAAACTGTTTTTCCATTATGAATTGACCTTTGTCCTGAGGAGTATGACAATCCATACAACTTGCAGCTGTAACCAAATAACGACCATAAGCTACTTTGTCATTTGGATCCGGCTTAGGTTGATGAGCCGGCGGTTGCGGCATCGTTTTTACAATTAAACTCAAGGGGAAATCTAATTGCTGCGGCTCCATTTCAAAATTATTCGGCTTCGCATCTAAGGTTCTGATATAGGCAATTACATCCAGAATATCATTCTTATCAATAGTACGATAATTCATGAAAGGCATAATCGGGAATAACGCATAACCATCTTTATGCATTCCGCCTACAATAGCTTTATAAATTTCTTCATTTGTCCAATTTGATTTACCGGTCGGAGTTAAATTACCCGGATAAATTTTGCCCGGAAAATTAGTTTCATGACTAAACGGACGTCCGCCTCCGCCATAAACATCGTCATTTACTCTTCCAGAATAAACGGTCATATCACGCTTGGAGTGACAATCAGCACAAACCATTACATGGTTCACTAAATACTTACCGTTAGCAATTCGGAGTGAATCGGTAGGTAAGGTTATCTTTTCGACTTCGAAGTCTTTGGGAAGTGCAGTATTAAAATAGATAAGCCCTGCGGCTACAACAAACACTACTAATCCCAGAAATGAGGCTAAAATTATCCCCACTTTTTTCATATGAATCCTCGGCTTTATTTTGAATAGGTTGAATTTTGAGAGAGCTGTTCACGATTAAGCCGCCTAATTGTTCCTTCACTTGTTACATAAGGGACAACAATTTTTCGACTTAGATAGCATACCAAATAAAAACAATACTTTGTAAATATCAAAATGTGTGAGCTTTGTGACGAATGGGATTATTTCGGGATTTATTAAGTTCGATTCACTATTTATTTGATATTCAATTATTGAGCAGAATTTTAGGTATCTTTAGCCCACAAAAAACAACACGTTGATAAGCCCGGCCTTTTGCACTCGTACGATTCCGATTTTAATCAACCCAACACGCAACGTTCTACTCCTATTTCATGTCATTTGAATCATTCGGCCTAAACGCCCCTATTCTTGAAGCTATCAAAGCAAAAGGGTTCGAAAACCCAACTCCAATTCAATCAAAAGCAATCCCATTTTTATTAGAAAACCAATCAGACTTAATTGCGTTAGCGGGTACCGGAACCGGTAAAACAGCAGCATTTGGCTTACCTCTTTTAGAAAAATTAGACAGAGATTCACAAGATGTTCAATCAGTAATCTTATGTCCAACACGCGAACTTTGTATTCAAATTACTAACGAACTTCAATCTTTCGCTGAAAACCTTCCAAAAACATGGATTTTAGCCGTTTATGGAGGCTCTTCCATTCGTGACCAAATTCGTTCGCTAAGAAAAGGTGTTCAAATTATTGTAGCAACACCCGGGCGTTTAATGGATTTAATGGAACGCGGCGAAGCTGATATAAGCAACGTTAAACATGTAGTTCTTGATGAAGCCGACGAAATGTTAGATATGGGCTTCAAAGATGATATCGATTCAATTTTATCACAAACTCCTTCTGAGAAAAACGTCTGGTTGTTTTCTGCAACATTCCCGAAAGAAGTTGAACGTATTGCCCGTACGTACATGAAAGAACCTGCTGAAATTACTATAGGTTCTAAAAATGAAGCACAAAAGAATATCGAACATGCGGTTTACCTCATTCACGAAAAAGACCGCTATAATGCTTTAAAAAGATTACTGGATTACTATCCGGAAATCTATGGGATGATTTTCTGCCGCACACGATTAGAAACTCAACAAATAGCAGAAAAATTAATTAAAGACGGTTATCCGTCAGCTTCTTTACACGGTGATTTATCACAGGCTCAACGCGACCAAGTAATGCGCAGTTTCCGTGAAAAGAATGTGACCATTTTAGTAGCAACAGATGTTGCCGCTCGTGGTATTGATGTTGATAGCGTAACTCACGTTATTCATTACAATCTTCCTGACGACATAGAAAGTTACACACACCGAAGCGGAAGAACTGGTCGTGCCGGAAAAACCGGTATTTCAATGGCATTAGTGAATACCCGTGAAAAAGGTAAAATCTTCGCTATCGAACGCCAAACTGGTTTAAAACTTAACTTCGGTGAAATTCCTGACGGCTCAGCTATTTGTGAGAAGCAACTGTATGCCATGATTGAAAAAATGGTAAACGTAACTGTTAACGAATCTGAAATTGAACCATTTATGAGTTTAGTTTTTGCTCAGCTATCAGGAATGACAAAAGAAGAATTAATTAAACGCTTTGTATCTATCGAATTCAACCGATTTATTGAGTACTATCGCCACGCAAAACCAATTGAAGCTATTCAAGAACGTGGTAAGAGAGGCAGAGATAATGAAGGCGGCCGTGACAGAGACCGAGATCGTGGCGACCGTGGCGGTAGAGACAGAGGTAGAGACCGCGACCGTGAACGCGGACCAAGAGGTGAAGGTCGAGACCGTGCCGATCGCGGTTCACGTGCAGTTGGTCCAGAAGCAGGAATGGTTCCTTTTATCGTTGAAGGCGTTTCATCAGATTTAAGAAAAGGTGCATTAGTTCGCATTTTATGTGATGCAACCAGCTTAGGATCTGATAGTATCGGCCAAATTGCGTTGGTAAAAGGAAATGCAATTATTGATGTTAAAGCCGAAAAAGCTGATTTAGTTCACAAATTAAGTGAAATTAAATTAGACGGAAGAAATTTAAGAATTCGTGAATTTGTGCGAGACGGAAGGCCGCAAGGTTCCGGGCGTTCTGAAAGAAGTGACAGAGGACCTCGTGATCGTGATAGAGACAGAGATCGAAATCGCGGACGCCGTGACGGAAGCTCCCGTAATAAAGACGGAAAACGTAATCGCATTTAGCACTTTTCTCAAAGCCTGAATAACCATTCAGGCTTTTTTTTATTTATCCGTTGGCAAACATGCAAACTTACTATCAGCTAAATAATTTTAAACTTTGCGTTTTTAAATTATATTCAAGCGTGAGGCGTTTTTACAGTTTTATAGTATCCTTGTTTTGTCGTGTTTGCCTTTTCTTTTTTTTCATCCCTATTACCGGATTGGCTCAGGCACCATACATTACAAACTACAGCTCATCTAATTATGATGCTGGAGATGTGAATTGGTCATCAACTCAAGATGATGACGGTTATATTTACATTGCAAACTCTGACGGCGTTTTAGTTTATGACGGACACGATTGGACTCTCGTTTCTGTTGCCGGCAGAACCGCTCGTTTAGTAGTTTATGATAAAACTCACGGGCTTTTAGTTGGCACAGTAAATGATTTTGGGAAACTCATAAGAAAGGAAAACGGCGAAATTTATTATGAATCGTTTTCAAACTTATTACCCACGTCTATCGAATCGTTCAAAACTATTTTCAACATTCTAATCCTGAATAATTTTGTATTTCTTGAAGCTCAGGATGCCATTTATAAATTTGACGGCAAATCCATTAAGAACTATACCTTTAACAATTACATTGTAGGCACTTATATAGCTAACAATATTCTTTATGTTATCGGCGACACACATATTTATCAGTTTGAGAAGGATTCTTTTACAGAGATTTCTACCAGTAACTTCCATGATTTAGGTGAAATCACCTTAATAACTGACACCAACGAAGGTGAATTACTTGTAGTTGTAGACTATGAAAAAATATATAAGCTTTCGAACGGGTTAAACGGGAGTTATCAGATATGGAGTAAGAGTGCTCAAGAGCTTCTAAAAAACCACAAACTGTATATTTACGCTACCGACAGTTTTAAACATCAATACCGTTTTTTCACGACATACAATTCTGGGGTGTTAGTATTTGATCAAGCCGGAAACCCAATAGTTACTCTAAATACTGAAAACGGTCTTTCAAGTAATCAGGCTCAATCTATCTTCGTTGATATTGAAAAAAACGTTTGGATATCTACTTCTAAAGGTGTGGACAAAGTAAACTTTGAAATCCCTTTTAAAAAATACGATGAACAGTCGGGATTAAGTACTCCGGTACTAAGTGTATTGGAGCATAACGGTGCCGTTTATGCCGGAACAAACACAGGCGTTTACATCTTAAGTGAAAAAGAAAATAAATTTATTAGAATTAATACTGAACCCAGTCAATTTTGGGATATAATCCCCTTTAATAAGGGTGTATTGGCTGCCGGAGGTAATCATGGTTTGTTTTATATAGAAGGTGAAACCGTTGTAGCTAATTATATTACAGAAATCTCTACAATGAGTATTGCTGTTTCACTTACAAACCCCAAACGTATTTATGCTGGTTTGTATGATGGGTTTCTCGTTTTAGACTATAATAATCAGAAACGAGCGTTCGAGTTAGCTTTATCTGTTGATGAAATCAAAGCTGATATCAGGACAATAGTTGAGGACACTCAAAATAACATTTGGGCTGGAACTAGTTATTCCGGGCTTTTTAGAGTTAAGCTAAATCATGATGGAAATGCAACGGTTAATCGTTACACAGCAAAAGACGGTTATTTTTCATCCGATTATAACCACGTTTTTGGCACTTCAAGATTCCCTGTTTTTACCTCAAACAATCATTTATACAAATATTCAATTGCAGCTGATTCCTTTGAAGTAATTACTTACCCCGAAACACCAACTATAGATTCTTATCCAAATTTACGATTCGACGGTAAAGGTCGAATTTGGGATTTATCAAGCAAATTTATTCTCGATACAAAAGACATAAATCGCTCAGACAGTACAAGTCTCAATTTCTTCAAATCTAAACTATCTGATTTATCGCCGGATGGTGACAATACAGTTTGGCTTGCAACGCGTGGCGCTTTATATAAGTTTGATTTACCGTTTAATCTTCCAGAACCGCCCGGAATTATAAAACCGGTTCGTGCTCAGTTATCTGCCAATGCAAAGCCCGTCCTAATTGAGCAGGTTTCTGACCAACATTTCCGATTTAATTTACCGCCTCACACCCCCGCGTTTGATTTAACATTTAGTTACCCGACTTTTATTCAGGAAGAGCAAGTGCGATTTAGGTACTTGATTAATGGTTTCAAACCATCCTTTTCGGATTGGTCTAAAGCGAACTCGTTTACGATTGCCGGGTTACCTTACGGTAAATTTGAGTTAGTAGCTGAAGCAATTGGCGGAACGGGTCTTTTAAGCAAACCCGTTTATTTAACAATTGTGCATACCGCTCCGTGGTATTTACGAACACATTATATCATCCTCAATATTTTGATTGTCATTTCTTTGATTTTTGGATTCAATAAAATCAGGAATTATCAAATATTAAAACGCAATGAATATTTAGAACATATTGTACAAACCAGAACAGATGAAGTAAGAACTCAAAATGACAAGTTAAAGGAACTGGCTTCTGAAATGGCTAATGCAAATCAGCTTAAGTCAAAAATGCTGCAAATGGCTGTTCATGATCTAAGAAATCCGCTTTCTGTACTTATGGGTTACTGCGATATCCTTTCCGATGAAGATGATATACAACAACAGAAATTGGTTCTTACTAGTATTGAGCGAGTTATTGAAAAGATGCTTAATTCTATAGAAGCTCTACTTTCAGCTGATGAAAAAGGAACTATTCAACCTAATTCGGTAAAAGAAGTTCTCGATTTAAGACCCCTAGTTCTCGATGTAATTGCTGATAACACCATTTTAGCCAATCGTAAAAAACAAACACTGGAATCTGAATTAGAGGCCAATTGCTATATTCGAGGCGACCGTTATCAAATTGTAGAGGTGTTTGAAAATCTAATAAATAATGCCATAAAATATGCCCCATTGCAGACTAATATCATTGTTAGACTTCAAATACGCGGACTTAACGGGAATCGGGTTGTTCGTTTTAGTGTAACTGATTTCGGTCCGGGCATCAAAGAAGAAGATATGGATCGAATATTTACTCCTTACGCCAGAAGTGAAAATAATCCGACTGCCGGGGAAGCGTCTTCGGGCTTAGGACTTAGTATTGTTAAAGAAATTGTGCATTGGCACCACGGTAAAATTTGGGTTGAATCTAATCAAGGCAAATCCGGTTCAACTTTTAATGTTGAATTTCCATTATCTAAATAATCCTTTCCGATTTAACGGACTTCAAAAAATTTTTGCGTTATTTATTTAGAATAGAGGAATGTTAAATGCTCCGATTTCAACTCAATCACAGTAATGTAATACCCACATATTTTTGATATCACCCCCCAAAAAAAAAGCCTTACCCGAAAACGAGTAAGGCTTTTTAATGTGTATGAGCCGAAGTGTATTATTCTTCGTCTTCTTCTGCTCCAAGAGCTTGGAAAACACGGCTTGCAGCATCCACATCTTGCATATCGGATTTTGCACCAACAACAAGACGACGATATCTGCGGAGACCTGTACCCGCTGGTACTTTTTGTCCCACAACCACATTTTCTTTGAGTCCCAACAAGTAGTCTTCTTTTGCTTCGATAGCAGCCTGAGAAAGTACTTTAGTTGTTTCCTGGAATGAAGCAGCTGAAATCCAGCTTTCTGTAGAAAGAGCAGCACGTGTAATACCTAACAAGATTGGTCTTGAAATTGCTTGTTTAGCTTCACGTGTTTTAATTTCCGACTTATTCTCTTCAATCAATTTAGCATTGATTTCGCGAATATCACGACGATCTAGAATATAACCGTAAGGTAAATCGCTATCAGCCGGATCGGTAACTACAAATTTACCAATCAACTCATCGTTCGTGCGGTTTACTTCAAAACGGTCAACTTTGTCGCCTTCGAGGTACATTGTATCGCCCGGATCTGTGATTTCAACTTTTTGCATCATAGTTCTTACAACTACTTCAATATGCTTATCGTTGATCTTCACACCCTGTAGACGGTAAACTTCCTGAATTTCATTCACCAAATAAGATTGAACTGCGAATGGTCCAAGAATGTTTAAGATGTCCTGCGGCATGATAGAACCGTCTGATAACTGTTGACCAGCTTTAATCAAGTCATTTTCTTGTACAAGAATCAACTTAGAAAGTGGTACCAAGTATGTTTTTGAATCTGTACCGTCTTTTGAAGTAACGATAACTTCCTGAGAACCACGTTTACGTGAACCCATTTTAACGATACCGTCAATTTCAGAAACGATAGCTGGATCTGAAGGTGGTCTTGCTTCGAATAACTCCGTTACACGTGGAAGACCTGCTGTAATATCTTTCGATTTACCTGCGCTTCTTGGAATCTTAGCTAATGTTTGACCGGCTTGTACTAATTCACCATCATCAACGATAAGGTGAGCCATTACCGGAAGTGTAGTTTCTTTGATACGATCATCAGAACCTTTAACCACAACAGTAGGTACCATGCTCTTATCTTTTGCTTCGATAATAACTTTTTCGCGGTGACCTGTTTGTGAGTCCGTTTCTTCAGTATAAGTTGCACTGTCGATAATGTCTTTGTACTGAACGGTACCGTTCAATTCAGAAATCAACAAGGCGTTAAACGGATCCCATTTACACATTGGGATACCTTTAATAACAGAATCGCCTTCACCAACCAACATTACAGAACCGTAAGGAACGTTGTAGCTGATTAACACTTTACCTGAATCATCAACGATTTTGAGTTCACCCGCACGGCTTAATACGATGTTGTGAGTTTCTTCACCGTCATCATATTCCACTACGCGTAAGTTTTCGAACTCAACTTTACCTTCAAATTTCGCAATGTGCTGAGACTCTTGCTCAAGACGAGAAGCAGTACCACCCACGTGGAAAGTACGAAGTGTTAACTGTGTACCAGGTTCACCGATAGACTGAGCAGCAATTACACCCACAGCTTCACCAGTTTGAACCATGTTTCCACGAGCAAGGTCACGTCCGTAACACTTGGCACAAACCCCTCTTGGAGTTTCGCAAGTTAACACAGAACGAATTTCTACTTCGTCGATTGATGTTTCAGCAATTTTCTTAGCAACATCTTCATCAATTAATTGATTTGCTTCACAGATAAGAGCATCTGTCAGCGGATCATAAATATCATGCAGAGATACACGACCGAGAATACGTTCTTCCAAGCTTTCAACAACATCTTCGTTGTCTTTTAACGCTTGCATTTTAATACCACGTAAAGTACCGCAATCATCTTCGTTGATGATAATATCCTGAGCAACGTCAACTAAACGACGTGTTAAGTAACCGGCGTCAGCAGTTTTAAGAGCGGTATCGGCAAGACCTTTACGAGCACCGTGAGTAGAAATAAAGTATTCTAGTACAGAAAGACCTTCTTTGAATGAAGAAAGAATTGGCTGTTCAATTACTTCGTTACCTGCTCCACCAGTACTTTTCTGCGGTTTAGCCATAAGACCACGCATACCACCTAACTGACGAATCTGCTCTTTAGAACCACGAGCTCCGGAATCCGCCATCATAAATACTGGGTTGAATCCGTTTCTGTCTTCTTGCAGAGCTTTGAAAAGTGTTTCAGCCACACGGTTGGTTACAGAAGTCCATTTATCAACAACCTGGTTGTAACGTTCGTTATCTGTGATGAAACCCATTTCATAACGTTCTTGGATTTCTTCAACTTCACGTTGTGCCTTGTCGATAAGGTCAATTTTCTCCTGTGGAATGATAATATCACTCAAGCTGAATGATAAACCACCGCGGGTAGCTGTTTCATAACCTAATTGCTTCATATCATCCAAGAATTTAGCAGTACCGTAAGTACCTACTGTCTTGAATACTTCAGAAATAAGGTTACGTAATTCTTTTTTACCAAAAGTTTGGTTTTTAAATGGGAGTGGGTGCGGGAGAATTCGGTTGAATATCACACGTCCTGTTGAAGTTTTAACAACTTCAACTTTTTCCTCGCCATTCACGATATTTTTGATACGAACATTGATTTTCGCATGAAGGTCAATTTTATCCTGATCGTAAGCAATAATTACTTCGTCATCAGAAGCAAAAGTTTTACCCTCACCACGTTTGCCGTCATCAACTTTTGTTAAATAATAAATACCAAGAACCATGTCCTGTGAAGGAACTACGATAGGACCACCGGAAGCAGGGGACATAATGTTGTGAGAACCTAACATTAATGTATTTGCTTCCAAAATTGCATCGTCACTTAATGGTAAGTGAACCGCCATTTGGTCACCGTCAAAGTCCGCGTTGAAAGCGGTACAAGACAATGGGTGTAAACGAATCGCTTTTTCTTCGATAAGAACCGGTTGATAAGCCTGAATACCTAAACGGTGAAGAGTAGGAGCACGGTTCAACATTACAGGGTGACCCTGAATAACGTTTTCCAATACGTCCCAAACCACATTATCGCGACGGTCAACTACTTTTTTAGCGCTTTTTACGGTTTTTACATAACCACGCTCAATCAATCGACGAATAATAAATGGCTTATACAATTCAACTGCCATTTCTTTCGGAAGACCGCACTGATGCATTTTCAGTTCTGGACCTACAACGATTACCGAACGACCTGAGTAGTCAACACGTTTACCTAATAAGTTCTGACGGAAACGACCGCCTTTACCTTTAAGCATATCACTTAAAGATTTTAACGGACGGTTGTTGTTACGAACCGCATTTGATTTACGTGAGTTATCGAAGAGTGAATCAACAGCTTCTTGTAACATACGCTTTTCGTTGCGCAAGATTACATCCGGAGCTTTGATGTCAATTAATCTCTTTAAACGGTTGTTTCTGATGATTACACGACGATATAAATCGTTCAAGTCAGAAGTAGCGAAACGGCCTCCTTCCAACGGCACTAACGGACGCAATTCTGGCGGAATTACCGGAATTACTCGCATAATCATCCAATCAGGGCGGTTTTCAGCATGCTTGTTAGCAGCACGGAAAGACTCGATTACCTGAAGACGTTTTAAGTGTTTTTTCTTACGCATCATTGAAGTCTCGTTTTTAACGGCTTCACGATATTTGTAAGCGTCTTTGTCTAAATCAATACGTTGTAATAAAGACTCAACAGCCTCTGCACCCATCTTAACGATGAATTTATCTGGATCGTCGTTATCTAATTCGTAATGATCATCAGGTAACTGATTGATAATATCATAGTACTCTTCCTCAGTAATCATATCACCCATTTTGTAGCCCAAATCACGAGCTAAACCGGGTTGAATTACTACGAAGGATTCGTAATAAATAACTTTTTCTAAGTTCTTTGTAGAAAGCCCAAGCAAGTAAGCAATTTTACTTGGCATAGACTTGAAGTACCAAATGTGAACTACAGGAACAGATAATGTGATGTGTCCCATGCGCTCACGACGAACCGCTTTACGTGTTACTTCAACACCGCATCGGTCGCAAATGATACCTTTGTAACGAATACGTTTGTACTTACCGCAATGACACTCCCAATCCTTTACCGGACCAAAAATCTTCTCGCAGAATAAACCGTCTTTTTCAGGTTTAAAAGTACGATAGTTAATGGTTTCCGGATTTAATACTTCACCATGAGAGCGTGATAGAATTGCTTCAGCAGATGCCAGCGAAATCCGTATTCTGTTGATGTCTTTCGTCATAACTGATTTTCTTAAAATTTCAAATGATTGCCACTGTTTCTGTTAGAGTGATTAGTCGATATCAACATCTAATCCTAAACCTTGAAGCTCACGTAACAATACGTTGAACGATTCAGGTGTACCACCTTCAGGTAGATTTTCACCTTTAACGATAGCTTCATATACCTTAGAACGACCTTTAACATCGTCACTCTTAACTGTGAGCATTTCCTGAAGAATGTTAGCTGCACCGTACGCATACAATGCCCAAACTTCCATCTCTCCAAGACGCTGGCCACCAAACTGAGCTTTACCACCAAGAGGTTGTTGTGTGATAAGTGAGTATGGTCCGATAGAACGGGCATGCATCTTATCTTCAACTAAGTGGTTCAGTTTTAACATATACATATAACCAACAGTCGTTTTTTGAGCAAAACGCTCACCAGAACGACCATCATACAAGTAAATGCGTCCATCCTCAGGTAAACCTGCTTTCAACATCCACTCTTTAACATCATCCTCTGATGCACCGTCAAAGATTGGAGTTGCAAATTTCACACCGAGGCGTTTACCTGCCCATGCTAAAATGGTCTCATAAATCTGACCTAAGTTCATACGGGAAGGTACACCAAGTGGGTTTAACACGATATCAACCGGAGTTCCGTCTTCCATGAAAGGCATATCTTCCATCGGAACAACCTTTGCCACAACACCTTTGTTACCGTGGCGTCCGGCCATTTTATCGCCCACGCGGAGTTTGCGTTTTTTAGCAATAAATACTTTTGCTTTTTGAACAATTCCCGGAGGTAACTCATCACCAACTTGAATTGCATATTTCTTACGCTTGAATTCAGTTTCATACTCGCGACGTTTTTCGCGGTAGTTTCTGCAAAGCATTTGAACTAAAGAATTAGTCTCTTCATCTTCAATCCAAGTTAAGCGTAAGCTTAAGCGAGTTGGATCCATATCTAAGAAGAGGTCTTTAGAATATTTTGTTCCTTTTGCAACTACTTCAACACCTTGAGAAGTTACTACACCACCAGATTTCTGATCTTTTAATAAGGTGTGCATTCTTGTAGCCCAATCGAAATTGAGGTCTTCAATTTTCTTGCGGAATACTTCTGTTTCCTTCTCAACAAGTTCTTTTTCTTGTTTTCTTGAGTAGCTTTCTTCGCGTTTTCTGCTGTATAAGCTTGTTCCGATAACGGTACCGCTTACACCTGGTGAAGCTTTTAATGATGCATCTTTCACATCACCGGCTTTATCACCAAAGATCGCACGTAATAATTTTTCTTCTGGAGTCGGATCTGTTTCACCTTTTGGAGTGATTTTACCAACAAGAATATCACCCGGTTGAACTTTAGCGCCAACGCGAATAATTCCTCTTTCATCAAGATTACGTGTAGCTTCTTCGCTCACGTTTGGAATTTCACGAGTTAATTCTTCTTCACCACGCTTAGTATCACGAACTTGCATTTCAAATTCACTGATGTGGATTGAAGTATAAATATCTTCGCTTACTACGCGCTCGCTGATAACGATAGCATCCTCAAAGTTATAACCTCTCCAAGGCATGAACGCTACTAAGATGTTTCTACCTAATGCTAATTCACCTTGATCTGTAGAACAACCGTCAGCAATAGCCTGACCTTTAGTTACTCTTTCGCCAACTTCAACGATTGGTTTTTGGTTAGCAGTAGTATCTTGGTTTGTTCTTTCAAATTTTCTGAGTGTATAAGAAACAATGCCTTCATCAAAGTAAGCTAATTGCTGCTTATCCGTTCTGTCGTATCTAATTCTGATTTCAGTAGCTGATACATACGCAACAACTCCATCACCTTCTGATAATACCATAGCTCTGGAATCTTTTGCAGCACGTGATTCAAGACCGGTACCCACAACTGGCGCTTCAGGGCGAACCAAAGGCACACCTTGGCGTTGCATGTTTGAACCCATCAAAGCACGGTTAGCATCATCATGCTCAATAAACGGAATCATGGCAGCAGCAACAGAAGTAATCTGATTTGGAGCTAAGTCCATATATCTAACTTCGTCTGTACGAGCTAATGCAACGTTACCATCACGCATACGTGAGAACACGAGGTCGTTTTGGAAAGATGAATTTTCGTTCAATGGAGCATTTGCCTGTGCAATTACAGTTTCATCTTCCATTTCAGCTGTTAAGTACTCAACTGCATCAGTTACCTTGCCGGTTGTTACTTTGCGGTATGGAGTTTCAATAAAACCAAAATCGTTTACCTTCGCGTGAACACACAATGAAGAAATCAAACCGATGTTCGGACCTTCAGGAGTTTCAATCGGACAAAGACGACCATAGTGAGTATAGTGAACGTCACGAACCTCAAAACCTGCTCTTTCACGAGTTAAACCACCAGGTCCAAGAGCTGACATACGACGTTTGTGAGTTAACTCAGCTAATGGGTTTGTTTGGTCCATAAACTGTGATAGCTGGTTTGTACCAAAGAATGTGTTGATAACACTTGAAATAGTTCTTGCGTTAACCAAATCTTGTGGTGTGAATTGTTCAGCATCACGTGAGTTCATTCTTTCGCGAATTGTACGAGCCATACGAGCTAAACCAATTGCAAATTGTTGGCCTAATTGCTCACCTACTGTACGAACGCGACGGTTACTCAAGTGATCGATATCATCAACTTGAGATTTTAAATTTTTAAGACGAATTACTTCACGAGTAATATTAATGATGTCTTCTCTGCAAAGAACCGTCAAGTCCATGTCAACTTCTTGGCGAAGACGTTTATTTAAACGGTAACGACCTACATCACCTAAATCATATTTTTTATCAGAGAAGAAAAGACGCTCTAAAACCTGACGAGCAGTTTCCATATCAGGCATTTCACCGGAACGTAATTGACGATATACTTCAGCTAAAGCTGACTCTTCGTTCCATGAAGGGTCTTTTTTCATTGTGTTGAGGATTACAGAACGATCTGCATCTTCATTAGAAATTTTCAACACCAAAATCGATTTGATATCAGCATCTTTCAATAAACCGAAATCATCTTCTGTTAATTCATGCTCACGCTCTAATACAACGGTGCGTTTTTTAGCTTGAACTAACTCGCCGGTTTCTTCGTCGATTACTTCTTCAATTATTTCTTGGAAAATTTCGGCAGCAATACGTTTACCAACTAACTCATCCTGATATTGTTTTTTTGATTTAATCTGAACTTCTTCAGAAATATCAAATAAAGAAAGGATATCATAATCAGTTGAATAACCTAAAGCACGTAACAAGGTAGTTACTGGAAGCTTTTTCTTTCTGTCGATATAAGCCCAGAGAACGTCACGAATATCAGTCGTTAATTCAATCCAAGAACCTTTGAAAGGAATTACACGCGCTGAATACAACTGCGTACCGTTCGGGTGAACTGATTGACCAAAGAAAACACCAGGTGAACGGTGTAATTGACTTACAATTACGCGTTCAGCACCATTGATAATAAATGTTCCTCTTTCTGTCATCCATGGCAAGTCTCCTAAAAACACTTCTTGCTCAATGGTTTCAGTAGCTTCATCACTTTGATCTACTGAAGAAAGACGTAAACGAGCTTTTAATGGTACACTAAAGGTTAACCCTCTTTCCTGACACTCTTTGATACTGTATTTAGGTGTATCAAAATCGAAACTGATGAATTCTAGTATATACTGTTCACGAGTATCAGAGATTGGAAAATGTTCTTCAAAAATTTGTTGTAAACCGAAATACTCTCTGTCTTCTGGAGACGTATCCCACTGAGTAAATCTACGGTATGATTCGAGCTGAACATCAAGAAAATCTGGATAATCAGCTACTGTTTTTGTACGTGCAAAACTTATGCGTTCTTTTGAGGGCTTAAGATTAGCTATTGTACTCAAGAAAACCTCGCTTTTTTTATGGTGCTTACCGGTAAGGTTATTGTATTGATTTTGAAAGCCATACGGCTTTCTTAAATAAAATAATCTCTGCCTATCGTATAGACAGAGTTAGCCAATGCCGTTTTTACAGCATTGGCTACTCATCATATCTTAAAGAATATGTTACTTGAGTTCGATTTCAGCGCCAGCTTCAGTTAATTTAGCTTTGATAGCTTCAGCTTCTTCTTTTGATACTGATTCTTTTAAAGTACCAGGAGCGCCATCAACTAAATCTTTAGCTTCTTTTAAGCCAAGACCTGTTAAAGCACGAACTTCTTTGATAACGCCGATTTTATTTGCACCAGCAGATTTCAAGATAACAGTGAATTCAGTTTGCTCTTCAGCAGCAGGTGCAGCTTCAGCAGCAGGACCAGCAGCAACTGCAACAGCAGCGGCAGCTGGTTTAATACCGTATTCTTCTTCTAAAATTTTTGCTAACTCGTTAGCTTCTTTGATTGTAAGGTTAACTAATTTTTCAGCTAATTCTTTTACTTCAGCCATTTTTAAGTACTCCGTTTGAGTTTAAATAATTGATGTTAATTTTCTTTTTCCGCGATTGTCTTAACAGCACCAAGAATATTTGAACCTTGAGCTTGTAATGCGCTGACAACGTTGGACATAGGTGATAAAAGAAGACCCAAGATATCTCCAAGAACTTCGTTCTTTGTTTTTAGAGATGATAATGTGTCTAAGGAAGTGTTGTCGTAGAAAGAACCATCGATTAAAGCACCTTTAAATTGTGGTAACTTATTGTCTTTCAAAAAGTCTTTAAGAACTTTTGCAGGTTTTCCTAACTCTTCTTTAACAAAGATGAAGGCGTTTTGCTCTTCCAATAAATGGAAAGCTTTTTCATATCCGCCAACTTCTTCCATTGCACGTTTAACTAGTGTATTCTTATATACTTTGTAAGCTAAACCTTCTTTTCTGAAAGCATTACGAAGCGCGTTTACACTTTTAACGTTAATACCTTTATATCCGGCAATGTAAACAGCGTCAGAGTTCTTGAGAATCTCAACTAACTCGTCAACAACTGCTTTTTTATTTTCTTTTGTAGCCATGGTAAATCCTAATTTATCCTGTCTGGTTATTGTGCCGCAGAGCGATCAATTTGAATACTTGGGCCCATAGTAGTTGACAGATAAATACTTTTGATGTATAAACCTTTAGCTGAAGAAGGCTTCAAACGAACTACTGTGTGTAAGAAAGCTTCAATGTTTTCCTTGATTTTTTCAGGAGCGAAACTTGCTTTAGCAACAGCTGCATGAAGAATTCCATACTTGTCAACACGGAAGTCAATTTTACCGGCTTTCACATCTTTGATAGCCTGTCCAACTTCCATTGTTACAGTACCACTTTTAGGGTTAGGCATTAAACCTCTAGGGCCTAATACTCTACCGAGTTTACCAAGCTTACCCATTACATCGGGGGTTGCAACGATTACATCGAAATCCAACCAACCGCCTTCAATGTTTGCGATTAAGTCATCTAATCCGGCGAAATCAGCACCAGCAGCTACTGCTTCTTCTTGTTTAGCAGGGTTAACTAACGCACAAACACGTACAGTTTTACCAGTTCCATGAGGAAGAGCTACGGTACCACGCACCATTTGATCAGCATGACGTGGGTCTACACCCAATCTTACATCGATATCAACGGAAGCATCAAATTTTGTAGCTGATGTTTTAACTACGAGTTCAGTAGCTTCAGCCAACGTATACGATTTGTTACGCTCGATAAGACCGGCAACCTCATTATACTTTTTACCTTTTTTAGACATTTATCTAACCTCTAGGTTTAGTTTCTGATTACCGTTAGTCCCATACTGCGAGCGGTTCCAGCAATCATACTGGCTGCAGCATCAACATCAGTTGTATTTAGATCAGGCAATTTGGTCTTTGCTATTTCTAAGCATTGATCCCAAGTAACCTGACCAACTTTTGTTCGGTTAGGTTCGCCAGATCCTTTTTGCAGCTTAAGTACTTGCTTCAAGAGAACTGCTGCCGGTGGAGTCTTGGTTACGAAAGTAAACGATTTATCTGAGTAAACCGTAATTTCAACCGGAGTAACAACATCCATTTTGTCCTGTGTACGCGCGTTAAACGCTTTACAGAACTCCATAATGTTTACGCCAGCCTGACCAAGAGCGGGACCTACTGGAGGAGCAGGAGTAGCTCTACCACCAACGATCTGTAATTTTATAATTTTTTCGACTTTCTTAGCCATTTTCTAAGAGCCTTGGTTAAGTGACCAGGTTTTTGTGATTTATTCGGGTTCTACTTGGTTAACATCCACTTCAACTGGTGTTTTTCTACCGAAGATACTTACCAGTACACGAAGTTTGAGTTTATCAGGATATACTTCTTGAACAGTACCATCAAAGTTTTTGAATGGTCCGTCAACAACTTTAACCAAATCTCCCTCGCGGTAGGGTATTTCAACGAGCCCACCCGCTTCTGCCATCTCTCTGTTGTGACTAACTCTTCCTAAAATTCGATCAACTTCTTCACGCTGTAAAGGAGTTGGATTTTTCGCATTTTTATCGTTTTTCAAGAAGCCTAATACACTAGGTGCATTAGAGATGAGCTGATTTACAACATCATCAAAGTTTGCCTCAATGAGGATATAACCAGGAAAAAAGTTTTTTTCTCGTGTTCTCTTTTTTCCGGATCTGATTTCAACAACCGTTTCTGTCGGTATCAGAACTTCTGAGATTTTGTGATCTAGCCCCTGATCTACAATTTCATGTTCAAGGTATTCCTTGACCTTTTTTTCGTGACCAGAGAAGCAACGGACTACAAACCACTTTTTATCATCTACGGTTGCCATGTGCGTAATTATTTGAATAAAAATTCTAGTGCAGTACTATATACTCTATCCATTGCAAAAATGAATACAGATAATAAGATAGAGTACACAACAGTTACAGTTGTGTTGTCGATAAGTTCTTTTCGAGTTGGCCAGGAAACTTTTGCCATTTCCTTTTTAACGCCATCGATAAATTCTTTGATTTTATTCATGATATCATTTCTTAAGAATATTGCACGGGTGGAGGGACTCGAACCCCCAGCCAACGGTTTTGGAGACCGCTACTCTACCAATTGAGCTACACCCGTAAATGACAAAAGGCGGGTCTAATTCTAACCCACCTTTTTGCCTTTAAAGAATCAATTATTTATTGATTTTAGCTACAACACCAGCACCTACGGTACGTCCACCTTCGCGGATAGCGAAACGTAAACCTTCTTCCATAGCTACAGGCTGAA
>SBGQ01000001.1 GCA_006226965.1 bacterium
GAAATTAATATATTGATATTATAAATCTTATCGATTATCAAGGAAATCTGGTATGGCAGGATCATCGAGATCTGCGTTCAATCCAAGCTGAATCCTTGCACGATCAACCAAAGATCCCAAAGTTGATAGTTCTCGATTAAATGGGTGAAATGACAAGCCAGTTTCAACGGTACTTTTTAAATCAATAAATTCTTGAATCTTTTCATCTCGATCATGTATCCATTTGGAAATATATCTATACCTACCTTGAATATTTATATGAAAAAGGATTGGTTCCTCTTCCCCATAGCTCAAGAGTAAACTTTGTGCTAATTGATCGGCGGCATTCTTGTATTCTATTGATTGATCAAGAGTTGCTGCTGAGATTGATTGTCGATACAAAAGTTGGCATTTTGCAGTTTGAACAAAATTGGACTTTGGATTCAGTGATTCGGCTTGAGAAATATAATTTTGAGAAAGCAATAAATCGCCTCCCTCACCTTCCATTTCTAGTGAACCATATTGAAGCCAAAAGTGAAAATCACTTTTGAAGTATGCCGTGATTGATTCATATACTTCACGTGCAAGTTCAATATCATTTTTAAAGCGTCGGTACAATAATCTGTGGTTTATTAGTGCTTTGTAGAGATTAAAAATTCTTGATGGACCAGCTGTTTGAATTAATTCAGGAGCTAGGACTGACAATACACGAATGTAGGCTTCCTTCAGTTCGGATTGTGATGCACATTTGTCAATTATATAGTCTGCTAAAATTTTATGACGGAGCATGAATCGAGACTTGGTGGTTCCTACACTTATTATAGTACCGTCAAGCACGGTATCTAGAAAATTTAATGCCTCATTTTGTGCTACTTTAGCAAAACCTACAATGTCTTGTTTACTATTAGTAAAACCTAACTCAGAGTTTAATGCGATACATAACGCAATAATTTTTGCTTCATGTGGAGTTAATGAGTCATACTCATCTCGAATAATTTGATCGAATAGTTTACCTTGAGTGGCTTCTTTCATCGCAACTAAAAGTTGCCTATTAGCTCGCTTCTTAAATTCGCTGAATCTTTGACCTGAAGACATACCACTTAGTACTCCCAAGAGGTTATTTTCTTCAAGTTTAGATATTAAATCATTGATTTCTTGATTATCTAGATTAGGTATTCTAATACGAATCAATTCTGCTAAATCGGGTGTTACTGCTCGTTCTAAATAATTTGAAAAGTTACTTCTGATTGATAAGACAATTAAAGGAGGATATTTTAAATCTCTATTGAGTGCATTAATTAGTTTTGGAATCTGAGGTAAGGCATTTTTTGAATTATCAAAAAGTAGAACTACTCGTTGATCTATTGATGTTAGTACATTTGTTATATCACTAATTCTTGGAATAAAATCAGAATAACTCAGGAAAGTTGTTCTAGCATTTTGGCTTAAAGTTAGACCTAATCGCTTAATTATTGTTGACTTACCAGACCCTGCATGTCCGATTAAGCCAATGACCATAGTTTTATCATTTTTATTAGTTGATGATAAATATGTATTACAATGATTAAAAAGTGTTTCATTAATTGTTCGAGGGATATCTAAGTCTCGAGCAATATCATTCCATCTTGGTGAAGTCCCCATCAGAAAGCCTGAACGCTCCTGAACAGGTTCTATTTCTTTTGGTACACGCTTGAAGCATTTTGCAAATTCATTCAATGAAGACTTGGACGTAAATGAAATTTTCGAAAATTCCATCAAGTCCAATAGGTTAGGAAATGTGTTTCTTATTATATCTACTTTGCTTGGTAGGTGAGTTCTTATCTGACTTAGCCACTCCAGAAAATCAACTGTAGTACCTGGAATATGATGGACATTATAATTTGTTTTTAGATTGTCTGCCTTAACAGGAGATAAATTTGGGGTAATTAAGAAAGATTTTGGTCTTCTTTCTTTTAATCCGAATCGTGCATTCCTGGCTGCAATGTATCTTTCAAATAATGGTTCATTTAATTCAGTTCCTATGAAGATTGTTGGAAGTGTGGAATAGTCATATACAAATTGGGCGTACAAAGGTTCATGCGTGAGTTGAGCTTTGGCATATTGTTGAGGAGAGAATATTACTTCGTCCGGGTTGCATGGCAGTTTACCATGCAGATATATTACTTGTGTTGATTCTAAAGATTGGTCTCTTTCTGAATACTGATCAAATGGAAAGATAAGTTCAACTATTTTTTTTCGTTCATTTCGATAAGTTTTCTCGATAATATCATCAATATTGGTTGTGTATATTTTAAACCAATACGGCACGGGCAGATTATTATAATCTGCAGGAATTTCAGAGCTAGTAAGGTTATTAATTAAAAATTCTTTTTTCTTTTCCAGACTAATCCCTTTACCCAAGAATGCTTGATACATTTCCGGAAGTACTGTATTATCATAATCTTCGGTGTATTCTAGAAATTCCCAAATTTTCTTTCCTAATCCATAACCGGTCGGAAAATTTTCACCTAGTTTATTTTTTGCTTTCAAAGAAAATCCTGAACCAAGAAATAATACAACTTGATTATTACTAAGCTGCCTTAGGATGTACTTTTCATCATCTGTTTTGAACATAGTATGAATAATAGGTGGTGAATGACATTGTCAATATAGATTTGTGACTTGAAATAATCAATATTTGCTTGAAACATTGACTATTTCAAGTTTCTAATAGTTGAATCATACAAAGCTTCTTGACTAATGACCAAT
>SBGQ01000137.1 GCA_006226965.1 bacterium
ACTTGCGCTGATTGTGCTGTTCGGCTGCGTCGTTTGTCCGCTTCTCCCACAAAATCTAAGCCGCTGCGCTTCCTGATTTTGTGGATACTGTCGAAACCCAAACTCCTTGTGAAAAACGAAGTTTTTCATTCCCTCCACCACAATTAGGCGCGAAAAAACACAATTGGTTATTCCATAAAAACCGTCATTTCACTGCGTAGCACCTGCGGTGTCCGCGAATGCGGGTCTCTAGGAATCATTTATCAATGCGTTTAGCGAAGCGTACTATAAAATATCATCGTAGTACTTCGAATCACTGTGGAGTCCTTGTAAGAGGGAATCTCTTTGAATTTTCGACTTGTTTAACGCTTATGGATTCTGCAAAAATCTCAAGTAATAGGAGACTCCAGTATGCACGGGAGCAACGTGCGATTAATTCAAAGCTCCCAAATCCATTAGAGGGCTTTTTCATCCCAATGTTAAGTTTTTCATCGAACCTATCACTTAGCAGCCATTTTTATTACTTTTGTTTAATAATTATCACTTGGTACTATGTCGGAAACTCTCTTGGATACTGAAATTCAACAACGAATAGAAACGCTTTTTCAATCACAGTTATCAAATGCTATAAAAATCGGCGAAACTTCCGCTAAAGAGCGTATTCAAAAGCTAAAAACTCTTGAACAAGCGATTCTATCCAATCAAGAAAATTTAGTTGATGCTATCTCTAAAGATTTCCATAAACCATCATTTGAAACTCTCCTGTCAGAAGTAACAACAGCAGTATCCGAAATCCGACATACGATAAAACATCTCAAATCGTGGATGAAACCCAAACGAATAAAACGTTTCCTCACGATTCCTACACTTTCCGGCGAAGTTGAGTACAAATCCAAAGGTGTATGCCTGATTTTATCACCATGGAATTACCCGTTCAATTTAGCCATCGGCCCGCTCGTTTCTGCAATTGCTGCCGGAAATTGTGCCATCATCAAACCATCAGAACTCACCGCGCATACTTCGGCAATAATCGAAAGCATTATCACTTCTGTATTTCCTGAAAATGAAGTGGCAGTTGTTCAAGGTGATGCCCAAATTGCTTCATACCTCACCAATTTACCGTTTCATCATATCTTTTTTACAGGGAGTCCGAAAGTCGGCAAACTGGTTATGGAAGCGGCATCCAAAAATCTGACAAGTGTCACACTGGAATTGGGCGGAAAATCTCCAGTAATCGTTACAAAAACCGCTGATATTGAACTTGCGGCAAAACGTATTTTATTTGGAAAATATATTAACGGCGGACAAACTTGCGTGGCTCCGGATTATGTATTAGTTCACGAAAATCAGCATGATGCCTTGGTAAAAGCCTTAATCGAAACGGCAAAAGCGTTTACTGAATCCTCGCCTTTAGAAGGTTCTTCATTTTGCAAAATTATCACCCAAAATCACACCAAACGATTGCATGTTATATTAGAAGATGCTTTTCAAAAAGGTGCTTCTGTTGTGTTTGGCGGCAAAATTGATGTCGAAAATAGAGATGCGTCTCTAACCATTGTAGATAATGTAAATCCTGATATGCTCTTGATGCAGGAAGAAATTTTCGGGCCGATTTTGCCTATTATGAAATTCGGCCAGTTTTATGACGCTTTACAAACAGTTTTAGGATTACCTCGCCCACTTGCAAGTTACATTTTCACCAACAACGAGCATGATGTAAGAACCTATTCCGCGGCTGTACGGACCGGAGCCGTTCTGAAAAACGATACCATAATTCACTTTGGCCATCCAAATGCTCCCTTTGGCGGCGTGAATAACAGTGGTTTTGGAAATACTCACGGTTGGTATGGTTTTAAGGCATTTTCACACGAACAGCCGGTCATCAGAAATACAAAAAACAGTCCGATAGATTTATTCCATCCGCCATACAAACGTTTTCATATCGAAGCGATAAAAAAAGTAATTAAGTGGTTATAAACCGCTGAAAATATGCAGCACTTGTTGGTGCATGGACTCATCAACCTGGAAATGATACACGGCGCGCACTTTTTTAGGTCCAAACGGAACCATTCGAATTCCTTTCGCATCCATTTTCGCCAGAAAATCTACTGCTGACTCGTTCTTCAATTCGAAAATAACGATATTGGATTCAACCGTCTTCGGGTCGATAGACATATCTTCACGACTTGCAATTAACTCCGCCAGTTCTTTTGCTTTTCTGTGATCGTCTTTCATTAACGGCCAGTGGTTTTCAATCGCAAAATCTGCCGCAGCGGCCAATACACCAACCTGACGCATTCCTCCGCCCAAGACTTTTCTGAACCGTCTGGCTTTTTTCATTCTTGTTGATGATCCCAATAACATGGAACCAACCGGAGCGCCTAAACCTTTGCTAAAACAAACCGAAATAGTTTCAGCAATGGTTCCAAAAAACTCAGGTTCTATTCCGGTTGCGGTGATGGCGTTCCAGATTCGAGCACCATCGAGGTGAACCAATAAGCCGTTTTCATCTGCTAATTGTTTAATTGCCAACAACTCTTCGCGTGTATAAGCCGTTCCGCCGCCTCGGTTTGTTGTGTTTTCCAAAGCAATTACCGATGTATGCGGATCCCAATCGTTTTTAGGACGAATGGCGGCTTTAATGTCTTCCGACCACAATTTTCCTTTTGCGCCCGGTAAAGCTCTGAGTTGAATATTGGACAACCAAGCTGCCGTTGTACCTTCATAATTATAAATATGTCCGGTTTCGTGAATAATAACTTCTTCGCCGGTTTGTGTTAAAACCAAAACGCCCAATTGATTGCTCATTGTTCCGCTAGGGACAAAAACTCCGGCTTCTTTCCCGAACAATTTGGAAACTTTCTTTTCAAGTGCATTTACCGTCGGGTCTTCACCAAAAACATCATCACCGACTGGTGCATTCATCATAAATTGCATCATTTGCGGGGTCGGACGAGTAACAGTATCACTGCGTAAATCAATGGGAGTCATAAAGGTTCATCAAATTAAAATTCGATTGAATTTATTTAAAACGGCAGAAAAAAATAGATTAAATGATGTAATCTGATGTGATTTTATTCAACAGAATTGGCTTTATTACAAGCTAGATTATGGAGATGTGCAGTTATAATTTGCTTACAAAATTTGGTTTGAAAAAACGGTAAAGTCATTTACATTGCAACAGTTTAACTCTACTCCAATGGCGCAACTACGTACTCCCGAAATTCAACTGGTTGATTATCAATCCTCTGATATTGAAATCCTGCACAGCATTTTTTTTCAGTCTGTTCACGGAATCGGAATAGTAGCTTATACAAAAGAACAATGCAAAGCTTGGGCTCCGGCTGACTTCGATTCGTATTATTGGGGAATGCGACTCAAAAACCTGAAAACGATTTTTGCTGTCATCAATGAACAAAAAGTCGGGTTTATATCTTACCGGAATGACGGTTATATCGACTTTTTATATGTATTGCCGGAATGGAAAGGCAAAGGAATTGCTCAGAGTATGTTTAATCAGGTTGAGTTTGAATTATTGAGCAGGCCGGCTGTTTTCAAACTCACAACAGATGCGTCGCATATAGCAAAGCCATTCTTCGAAAAAAATGGCTTTAAAGCTATTAAGAAAAATGAAATTCCATTACGAGGAGAAACCTTGGTTAATTTCTCGATGGAAAAGAGTTTATTGCACTTAAGCTAGTGCTTGTTTGAATTTCTCTTCGTGAAGCAGAACCCACTCTTTCATAAATGCTCTGTTATGCTTTTCGAGTAATTCGTAAAAGCTGCGCATTTCTTCCATTCTTTCACCTGCAAATTCATCCGAACATTTTTCTCTGCAAAGTATTTGATAACGTTCTGCAATTTGCATGTTTCTACGCATTGAGCCCATGTAATTTTTGAAAGCTTCACCGAAAATATCATCTGACGCACGATAATAATCTTTGCGTTCGCCTTTTACCCAAACCCGTTCGATAATCCGATTATCTTTTAACCTTCTGGCAATTTGGGAAATTGGGCCTTTGCTCATATCCAAGCGTTCGGAAATATCATCCAAAGACAATGGCTCTTCAGATAAAAGCAATAAGGCTACGATTTTACCCATCAAAGAACTGTACCCCAAGTTTTGATAGGCATCGGCAAAGGATGCTATAATTTCCAGTCGTAATTGCTGATCACTCATATGCACTGTTTCAAATTTTTGAAATGTAAAATACAATAGAAATGCTCCTTCACAAAATCAGCCGCTTTCGCGACTGATTTCATCGACTTGGTTATCTATTTAAAACAGTTTTGATTGCCAATGCAACATCAGCAGGCTGCTCAACGGTAAGCATGTGCCCGGCATTGTTAATTTCAATCAATTGTGAACCAGGAATTGCTTCCTGACCTTTTTTGAACACATCAGCTGTAAAGCCCGGGTGTAAATATGGGTTTGGAATCAAGCCATCATATTTTCCATATATGAACGTAACCGGAACTTTGATATCGCCTAGACGATCTGTAGTTGGTTCAGATAACATGGCTTGCACACAACGGTCAACCGCATAAGCAAACTCTCTGAACTCTTCTTTTGATTTGGCTAAACGCATACGTTCTTCAACAAGCCATTCATAGTCTTCACTCCAGTTATAGAAGTTACGAGACAAATTCACTCTGGCTTGTTCTTCTGTCGTTTTCATGGTTCCTTCGATGGTTATTACACCACTTAACCATTTTCCTTCACCAGCTCTAAATGGCTCAACACCTGCCGGCGAAAGTAAGACTAAAGCTTTTAATTCATCCGGCCAGTTTAATGCATAGGTCATGGCGATTTGTCCACCCATAGAGTGACCACTTAAATAAACGTTTTTGAGTTCCAAAGCTTGAATTACTGAACGCACTTGCTCAGCATACCATTTCATTCCATACGGGAAGTCGCCTTTTTCTGAATGGCCATATCCCGGTAAATCGATGGCAACTACTCTATACGATTTTGCCAACTCTGGAATCATCAATTTGAAATAACCTAAATTACTTGCCAAACCGTGAACCAAAACCAAGGTTTTTTCTGCTGATGGATTTCCAACATCAACGTAACCGATTTTTGGAGATTCACCTATGTATTTAACCGGGAATCCATAATCTAACTCACTGAATTTTAACGGTGGGGATTCTAAATATCGATAACCGATATTACAAGCCGCTAATGCTACTAATGCGATTAATGCTAATACCTTTTTCATTTTCATTACTCCTTAAAACATTAACCAGCTTAGTGTTACAAAACCAACCCAAGGATTTATAGGCTTCACACCTTCAACCGTTGCGCTCGGTGCATTATAAAAATCACCCAACCAAACATAACCGGCGTTTAAACCAACTGTTAAGAACACCTTTAGATTGTATTTCAGTTCGATGTTTGCTTCTGTTCCCATATAATTTCCGCCATTTGTGAGCGAATAGTTACTGATTGCAGTAGCTAAACCAACTTTCCCGTAGAATTTATTCGGAATGAAATCACGGTAAACATTCAGAAAAGCACCTGTTACACCTAATCCCATATTGGAAATATCGTGTACAGCAGAATAGTAACGGCTTACTACCTGAGCATCAGGGAAAAGAATTAAAGCTTTATGATTGGTGAAAATCCCAACCGGTGAACCCCAAACGTTTCCGGTTATTACTGAATTTACTTTACCATCACGAACACCATTTTCATCGCCTGTTGTAAAAATCGTTTCAAATACAACTGCGTCTTTAGGTGTGCGACCGTATTTATATTGTGCGCGAACATTCACAGCAAATGCTCCAATATCTGCGATATGAGCTGTTCCGACACCAACTGAATCAATAGAACCAAAATTGAACTGAGCAAAACCATCAGCAGAAAAACGTCCGTGAATGAAATCGCGATTATAGGTAAAATTTGTTCCAGCCCAGAAAATGTGCGCATTATATACTTGTGAAGAACCCGGGAAACGTAAACGAACAGCACCATTATATTCCGCTAACGAACTGGTTAAACCTTGTCCCAATACAGAAATACCGCCGCCGCCATGTCCGGAATCATACACATACCATAAGTTAGCACCCAATTCCCATTTGTTGGATAGTCTCTGGTTGATATCTGCCATAAATAACAGAACATCATCATCTTTTGAAATTTGGTTTTCCCAAAGTTGATATGCACCTAATCGATATAATGTTGTTGGAGTGATATTGTGATAAAATCCAACACCCACGCCTTGTGTACCCCAAAAACTAAGTTTATCACCCGTATTTTGAGCCATATCTAAGGTATTGACATTAGGGTCGCGTGCGTTGTCAAAAATACGCTGCATACCAATAACTAGATTCCAATGGGCGTCATGAGGACGAATTTCCACATTGGCCATCAAGGTTTGTAAGTTTACTTGCCCGCCGTTAATTGCACCTCCTCGGTTGTTACCAACACCATAAGCTTGGTCACCAGCGGTATAATCAATTTTGAATAATGAGCGGAATGTTGCATAACCATCTAAAATTTTAGGACGGTATACAAAGAATGGCACAAAACGCTGCTCAGTGTATATGGCAGCTCTGTCAACAGTATTTGTTGAGTTAGGTCCGAATAATCTTCCAATAACCTGCCCTTGCAATACGTCGTTGGTTGGAGTGATATTCGATAAAGTAGTTCGTGTGAATGAGAAACCGATAAACTGAAGTTCAGGTGGAACCGGGTCTTTTAATCGGTCGTCCGTTTGCGCAAAACCAGAGGTTACGAGCGCAAATAAACCGGTAATGAGTAAAATCTTTTTCATAAACAAATCAGGTAAAATGCCGGATTGTAAGGTTCGATTGAATAAATCGCGAAACCGTTGTTAACCAAACGAGATAAAAATTTGCAGTAACAAACTGCCCTAAAATGAACAAAGCCTCATTACTGAGGCTCTGTTTTCAAAATGTTGACTTAGTTTGATTTAACAAACTTTTGAGTCCAAGTTGCACCTAGTGGATAGGTTAAATAGGATGTAGAACCGAAACCACCAGTAACTGTAGGCGCTGCAATACCGTCGATAGCTGGAGTAGTTTGAATTACTTCATACGTTAAAGCAGTTCCAGAAACTTGGAAAATACCAGTAGATGTTACAGATGTTGGTACAGTTTGGTTCAATACGATATCACGGATTGTACCTTCTGCTTGAGTACCACCTTGCCATGTTCCTTCATAAGTAACAGCTGCATTAGAGCTATCAACAGAAACAACTAAGTAAGTATTGTTTTCGTTGAAAGTAGCGGTAATTTTTTTTGTTTTGAATGGTGCTGCTGCTAAACCAGGAGCAACTTGTCCAGTACCTTCAGATACCCATGTACCCACGAGTTCATCAAGATCTGCACTACCATTATCATCATCAGATGAACAAGCATAGTTGAACATTGCTAAAGCAGCAATAAGTAGAATTGAAGCGTATTTTTTCATAATTATCCTCACTGAGAGTTGTTTGTTTTTTGTTTAGTGTTTTAATGCACGTTTTAAAATTTTTCCTGAATCACTTTTTGGCAACTCAGCAATTTTTTCGAAATACTTTGGAACTTTGTATTTCGCCAGATAATGACGACAATGTGCCTGAACTTCATCTATTGATAAACTTTCAACTTGTTTGTCATCAAATACCAAAAAGGCTTTCCCAACTTCACCCCATTGTGAATCAGGAACGCCAATTACAGCAACTTCTTTAATTTGTGATAGCTCGCGAATAACTCGTTCAATCTCAGCCGGATACACATTTTCTCCACCGCTGATAAACATGTCTTTTTTGCGATCCATCACATAACAATATCCTTCTTCATCGATTCGGACGATATCTCCCGTTTTGAACCAACCGTCTTCAATTGCATGTTCGGTAGCTGTCGGGTTATTCCAATAACCGGGAGTAATTACCGGCCCTTTTAGCCACAATTCGCCCAATTCGTTGGCTTGAGCTTCAGACCCATCATCTTTTACCACTCTGGTGTCGATATAAAAATTTGGAAAACCGATTGAACCTCTTTTGCGAATCGCATCTTCCTGATTCAATGAATAGACATTCGGGCCAAATTCAGTAAGACCATAGCCCTGACGAATAGGCACGCCTTTTTCCTGCCACTGTTCAATGAGAGGAATAGGCATGGGTTCGCCACCGACTATGGCATATCTGATAGATGATAAATCGGCTGTTGCAAAATGTTCGCTTCTATAAAGCATATCCATCATGGTTGGAACACCCCAAATAATGGTAGCCTTATGCTCAACACACAATTCGAGCAAACGATCTGCATTAAATTTTGAAATAAAAATCAGTGTAGCGCCTCGATGTAACATAGGAGTCGTTAACACATTCCATCCACCAGTGTGAAAAAATGGAGCGTGTATAAATGAAACATCATTTTGAGTTAAATTCAGTCGAAGACCTGTATTGATGGAATTCCAGAAAAGCATCTTATTGGTAATTTGAGCGCCTTTCGGTTTTCCGGTGGTTCCTGATGTGTACAAAATCATACATACATCTTCGAAATCGCCAACTTGTGGAAGTTCAACAGAAACAGGATTTTTCAATGATTCTGCAGTCCATTTTAACAGCTCACTAAAAATGACTTTCTTGCCTGTATAACCGGCTTCAATCGGATATTCTTCATAAGCTGAATCCATTACCCACAATTTGGGGTCTGAGTCTTTAATAACATGTGCTACTTCCGGCGGTGTTAATCTGAAATTCACCGGAACCAAAATCAATCCCAGCTGATTACATGCCAGAAATAAATAAATATGTTCGATTTTGTTGGGTGATAAGACCGCAACTCTATCTCCTTTTGATAAACCAAACTGTTGCAGGCGACTTGCATACCCATTGCTGATTACATTTAAATCGGCATAACTCACCTTTGAGCCATCATCGTCATTGATGAGAGCAATGGATGCAGGAGCGTACTTTGCCCACTTTTTTACCCAGTTGATTGTAATATCGTTGTTCTTAACCATGCTTATTGGAAGCGCTTTTACTTCTTGTTCAAATTAATTGAATTGTTTGAAAAATTTCAAATGTTTTCAATAAATAATTGCATAAATAGTAGACTTTTTTGTCTTTTTTACAATTACACTATTTAAAAACGAAATCCCAAAACGATTCAGATTCTAAAAATGGAAAGTGTCCGCAGTTACGCAGTTCCACTTCCGTAACACTGTATCCTTGTTTTTTTTTCCATTCCAACACTGTTCGTATCTGATCTATCATAGGCTGCGCCGGATAAACCGCTTCACCCGGCCAATCTGGTATTACACCGCTTTTACCCAAAAATCCTGCATCAGCGTACGAATTGTTTGTTACAATAACGTCTTTTGCCCCATGAATCCATTTTATTTTGATTCGATTATCACCCACTTCTTTAAGCTTTTGAAGCAATAAGGTTTGATTGATTGGTGATAATGCATTTACAGGACCAAAATTTCCCGGTTTCATAAAAGGCCAGTTTTCCGACTTCTCGAAATCACCCGGATAAGCTTTATTACCCAATTGCATTTCAAAAGCGCTTTCTAACAGTACACGTTCGACCTCTGTGTTTGGTTTTTCATGAAAGAGATTTCTAAACACAGATACTACATCGTAAGGTTTAGTGCCATCTCCAGAGAATTTCTTTTCCAAATTGTAAACAAACTTCGGATGAACCATTCCGGCGCCAGTTCCTGATGCATCAGGCATACACATTATGCCTTCGGTTCCTTTGTTACCGCCAAAACCATAGGGCGAACCCGGGGAAATGAATACCAACTCATCTACCCAAGCAGGCTTCGACGCTAATAATCCCCAAAGCACATTGCCACCTAAGGAATGTCCCCAAACCGTTGCGTGTTTTAAGTGGTGCTCTTTTGCATACGCTTGAATATCATCAACCCAATCGAAAACTCCTCTTTTAGCTTGAATGATTTTGTCTTTAGGCTGAGAACCATATCCTCTTAAATCGGGCGCATGGATTTCAAACGTATTGGGAATTCGAACACGAATTAAATCCCAGACTTTTGAGTTTACTGCATTTCCGTGAAGTAAGAGGAGTGGACGTTTCATTTCTTAAAACCAAATTGCATAATGAGTCCCGCAACTACAGATGTTAACAATGCAAACGTAACTGTTACTCCGGGATTATTGTGGTACATCGTCAATTGGAGATAATACATTCCAAAATGCACCAGTAGTGCCGAAATAGATGCTACCCAAATGGTTCTTGCTTTTACATCTTTGAAAAACGAACCAAATAAAACCGGAACAAATGTAGCCGAAAACAATCCATAAACACCGTTTTGTGCAAAAATAGCTACGGATAAACTCGGATTAAAAAACTGATCGAGTGAAAGAAAAAACGCAATCACTCCGGTTACAATTAAACCGATTCTACCAATTGTTAGAGCTTTAGCTTTCACTACTTTTTCTTCAAAACCCTGTTTCTTCTTCAAGAAATACAAGGCTATATCATTTGATGTGATTGAAGAAATAGAGAGTAATAATCCTTCTAATGTTGATATGCTCGAACAAATAATACCAAGCACTACAATGGCTCTTGTCCATGGATTAAAGGCATCCGTTTGTAAAAATGTAGCTATCGCTTTATCCGGACGGACTAAATCCATATCGCTTAATGCAATTCTCGATATCAAGCCCATGCCAATCAACATAAAGAAAAGTGTGGCGATTACAGCTGCCGTTCCAAGGTAGACATTCACATCTCGCTCTGAGCGTAGAAACAAGGCTTTACTCATAATATGTGGCTGCATCACAACAGCTATTCCCACCATGAAATTGCTGAAAAACACCTCGAAATAATCGCGAAACAGTAAACTCTTTGCATTTACAGGTTCAGCTAAAACCGGGTCAATTGATTTCAGTGTTCCCAACAGGCCACCGATTCCATCAGACAAATAAGGAACTGCCATTCCGAGCATCACGAAGGTCGCTATTATCATGATGATTCCCTGAAAAGAGTTTGTCATGGTATGAGCAACAGCACCGCCTGCTAGTATGTAACCAAACACCAACACCATAAAAACCAGCATCACATAAATCGGATTTAATTCAAGCGAGGTTGAAACTACTTGCGTAACTCCGACAGCTATCATCACAATAAACGTAATCAACAAAAAGCTGATTACAGCAAAGAATCGTTGTAAACCTTCAGAGTTGAATCGTTTCCCAATCCAATGAGGTAAAGTTAAGGCCGCGTGTTGGTCACCTATTTTGCGGAAGATTTTTGTCACGGTTACCAAGCTCAACAAAATTCCGATAAGTGAAGAAACTCCATAACCTAAAAATCCCGACCAGCCATATAGATAGACCAGACCGGGATTAATAACAAAAGTTGCTACGCTCACCATATTTGCCGCTAGAGCAATGCCAATCCAAACGGGATTTACATTTCTGGTTCCTACACTGTAGGTTTCCAAATCTTTCGATTTTTTTACTGCGATGAATGCTATCACAGCAATAACCAATACATAAATAACAATAAAGAGCGGTAAAATCAGTGAATCCATAGTACTACCATCGGAAAGCGTTGCAGGCAAATGTGAGTCCGCCACCGGAACCCATCAGCACGAATATATCACCTTTTTTAAGTTTTCCACTTCTAACGCTTTGGTCGAGAGCCATTCCGATTGCAGCGGAACCTGTATAACCCCAATAGGTCATAATGGTCGGCGCAGTTTCGCGAGGAATTTGCAAATTATCCATGGTTTCCCAAATCTGATTGATATTGATTTGAGTCATGAACGCTTGTTTAATGTCGCTCACTTTAAAACCACCGCGTTCAGCAACGGTTTTAATCATATCCGTCCACATAATCGGGTTTAATTCTTTCGGGAATTTGTGAACAAATTGTAATTGATGCTCGCCTCTATCAACAACTTCATGTGTAGTTGGAGTTGCCGTTGCACCGGCGTAAATACCCATGTGACCGTAATATTCACCTTTTGTGCGAATATCAGATGAAATGTGGCCTTCACTTGAATCGGTTGTTGCCGTCATAATTGCAGCACCGGCGCCATCAGCGAAAAGTGTACAAGTCTTTTTGTCTTTAAGGTTGAGGAAACGACTCATCCCGTAAGCACCGATTACCAAAGCATATTTATAATTTTCGTCCGATTTTATGAATTTTGCAGCGGTTTCAGTTGCAACTACAAAACCGGAACAAGCGGTGTTAATATCGAAAGTTGCCGCGTTTGTTAATCCTAATTTATGCTGTACTACAGATGCTGTACTCGGTGAAATAAAATCCGGAGTATCTGTCGAAATAATCAATAAGTTGATGTCTTCCGGTTGAAGTCCAGCCATGTATAATGCGTTTTTTGCAGCTTCAACACACAAATCGCTGGTTGTTTGTCCCTCAACCATCCATCTTCTTTCTTTGATGGTTAAGTTGGTTTGCAACCAAGTATCTACATCTTCTCCTAAAATCTCGTTAAAAAACGAGTTAGGTACTACCCTTTCAGGCACATAAGAACCTGTTGCAATAATTTTCGCGTTTCTAGCCATTTACTGTATATCTATAATTTCTGATTGCTGATTTTACCGAAAAAAGGCTAAGACTTTGAATAGTAAAAACGATTCAAATCGTAGCCTTTACACTCGTTTACTTATCCGATTACTACGCCGCCATCAACGCTGAGTGTAGTTCCTGTAATGAATGATGCTTCATCTGATGCTAAGAAAACATACGCATTGGCAATGTCTTCCGGTTTACCGAGGCGACCAATCGGTGTTTTTGCTTCCATGCCTTTTAAGACTTCTTCAGGCATTTTAGCTACCATTTCCGTTGCAATGAAACCCGGGGCAACTGCATTTACACGAATCCCTTTTCTTGCCAATTCTTTTGACAATGTTTTGGTCATGCCAATTACGCCTGCTTTTGTTGCCACATAATTTGTTTGACCAAAGTTACCATAAAGTCCAACTACTGAACTTGCATTTAGAATAACCCCAAATTTGTTTTCAACCATGCTTGGCACCACGGCTTTTGCACAGTTAAAAACTCCGGTTAGGTTGATGTCGATTACACGTTGCCAGGTTTCTGCATCCATTTTCAAGAAACTTCTGTCAGCTGTAATTCCGGCATTATTAATCAAAACATCAACTTTACCGAATTCGCTCACAATGGCGTCTACTCCTGCTTGTACATCGTCTAATTTTGCCACATTTACTTTGGCGAAACGGGTTACTTTACCCTGAGCGTTCCAGTTGTTAACCAGCTCATTTCCTGCTGCTTCATTTACGTCCCAAATAACAACTGTTGCTCCTTCATTAACAAAAGCCTGTGCGGTTGCTTTACCGATTCCGGCTGCTCCGCCGGTTACTAATACCACTTTGTTGGTAAATCTTAACATTGTATCCTCTGTAGTTTTTGAACGTTTGAAAATTTTCAAATAATTAAAACACAATTTCGATTAATTGCAAGCGCTTTTTTAGATTATCAGGGCTATTTTAGAAAAAAGATGTTAAAGTCTTATTAATGAATCACCTCAGATTTATGTAAAACAGACGCTTATGCTAAGTTGCAATTTAGATTGTATTTGAAGTACTGCCCTTTTAAACTTCAAACATGAGAAACTACATCAGCTTTAAGCATTATTTTGAAAATAAAGACCGTATAATTTTGCGTGATTATTTGGCATTAGAAAGAACTAAACTAGCCAATGAACGCACTCTGCTTTCTTATGTTCGAGCCTCACTGTACTTGATTTTAGCCAGTATCACTTTCCTGCAACTAAAAGGCTTCGAATCAATCGAATGGCTTGCTTATGTAATTCTTGGAGTAGGATTTCTATTAGCTTTTATTGGCGTTTGGCGCTATTACAGGCTTCAAAAAAGACTTTTTGCTTATTATGAACAAGCATCAGTAAACCACGAGATTACGGAATAATCAAAACTGTAAGCCTTCTATTATCTGATGAAATTCTAAGCAGATTGTAAGGAAAAGCTTATCTATATTTAGCCCGTTTTTATAACCATATAGTATTCTTATGGAACTGCAAGAAATAATCTTACAAATGTACAACGGCAGGTATAAACACCTAACTGAACACGAAATCGATTTCATTGAGGCGATGTACAAAAAAATTATTTACAGCCGCAGAGCACCTGAAGGCAGCGACGAAGCCAGCATTCGAAGAATGTATAAGGTATTTATTAAACGCTCTTCAATGGGGAATTTTTAAACCAATACAGCACAGCACCACATGATTATTTCAATGACAGGTTTCGGCAAAGCTGAAATCAACGAAAATGGACATACAATTACGGTTGAGATTAAATCCGTTAATAACCGCTATTGCGATATCAGCATTTATTTACCACAGCCTGTTCGGTCATTGGAACCCAAATTAAAAGACATCATTCAGCAAAAAGTACAACGCGGTAAGTTGAATGTATCTGTGCGTATAGAAAAGCAAAACGAAGCTGAAATCGATATTGATTTGAATCCCAAAGTGGTTCAGAGTTACATGCACTTACTGGGCGATTTAAAGAAATTTGCTCAGATTGATGATCCAGTCCGCCTCGATCACTTACTCACTTTCAAAGATATTTTTGCGCCCAAAGAAGAAACCGAAGAAGAAATGCAGATTCTCGAGTCTCTTCTCTGCAAAGCTGTTGAAAAAGCAGTTGATGATTTAAACACCATGCGTAGCCAGGAAGGCTCACATTTATCCAAAGATTTAGCTCATCGAATAGATGTAATTGAACAAAAAGTTGATCTCGTTAAAACCCGTGCTTCTGAGCGAATTCCGGAAATTCGTCAGCGTATGAAAGAGCGCTTAAAGCAGTTATTGGAAGATGAGCAATTCGATTCTAACCGTATGGAAATGGAATTAGCGGTAATGGCCGAGCGCCTCGATATTACCGAAGAAATTGTTCGAATGGGTTCGCATATTAAATATTACCGTAAAGCCATCGATTCAGCGGAACCGGTCGGACGCAAACTGAACTTTTTGATTCAGGAAATGAACCGCGAAATTAATACAATGGGTTCTAAATGTAACGATGCTGAAATTGCTCATGAAGTTGTTGACATGAAAGAGCAATTGGAAATTATTCGCGAACAAATTCAGAATATCGAATAAGGTTACAGTTTTCAGGTTTATGGTATAAGCATTTTTCGATTTAGCACATCCTTAAAACTTACACCTTAAACCTTGTACCTTTTCTATTATGGCATGCCCCTCACTTCGTTCGGGTCGGGCTTTCTGCTTGTAGTCCTCGCTCGCAAGTTCGCTGCGGGCTACCGCGTCAACCCCTCATGCGAAATCCAAGAACAAACACATCATTTATTCACAAATAATGTGTCGTAAACCCATTTTTCGGGGTTACGAATAATGTATTCGGATATACGATCATATGCATTTTCATCGCGAATAATGCGATCGTAATAACGTGTTTGCCATCCGTTTGGCAACCCTTGCCGATTGGCGTGTTTGGTCACCGCCGATTTGAATGATCCGACAACCGACGGAATGGAATTTTTCCCAATGTTTTGAAATCGTGATTTACCCGGTAGAACCATCACATGTGATG
>SBGQ01000175.1 GCA_006226965.1 bacterium
TATAAATAGCGATGATTACATAAACTACACAAGAATTTCGATGAATTTACTCTTGGATTTAAGTGTTATTGAGATGAAATGGCCGATTTATTCGAATCTGTATCTTCGTTCAGGTTTAACCTATGTTCCTTATTTTTCTGCTAGTAGTATTATTAACGGAAAAAAGTATAACTACACATTAAATCCTCAGTTACTAAATGTTCCAGTAGGATTGGGCTTTCAATCATTTCTTACAGATAAGATTTCATTATCGCTGTTATATTCAAGATGGATGTATTCAGATTTTGTAAATAAGCGATTTAATTCATTTTCTTCGTACTTCTCTAAGATGTTTGCGGATAAGGGTTTACAGTCTGTTCAAGTTACTATTCGATATCATTTGTCGGAAAAGGGGTGGCAATGAAATCGTCTAAATTTAAGTTTAGTGTATGGATTCTTTTGTCTTTGATAAACTTTTTGGTTGGATGTGGACCCACCTATATGGATGCAGACGTTATGTATCTGAATATCAATGACTCATTGTTTATTAATACAACGTATGTTAAAGGTTCTGGAGTAGACGATTATCTTTATGGAACTGCAAAAATATATGAAGACCCAAGTTATGGTTTAGCAGATGGTATTTTTCTACATAGACTAACTATGTATAGATTAAATAAAGATACAGTTATAGTTAAGCCTATTTTGATCGGAGAAACTAAACTGATTCGTGAATATGTAAGTTTCAATTTTATTTCTGACCGTAAAACCGTAACCACGACTTATATAGTAATATCAAAATAGCAGCATGGGGTTGAAGTTTAACTTTAGAAAAGCTTGTTTATTTTGGATAATAACATTCGGCTTGATGTTTTATGTTGATGTTGCCAACGCTCAGCAAACAGTAATTTTTGCGGGGACTCATTTCACCGATATTACAAACTACGAATCGGATTCACCGTCCCCTTCTTTAACCTTAGGGTTTGCACGAGAGTTTGATTTTGAAAATAAATATGATGATCCGGGTCAGTCGAGTTGGTACACATTCAGAGTGTATGTATTTGGGATTTATGACCGATTTAATGAAAAAATACAACTCTCAGAAACTCAACATGCAAGAATAGAATACGAACGAGTTGCGTTTAATGCCGAAATTGAAAATACGCTGTTAAATTTTGATTGGCCTTTTCGCTCAGAATTTACAACCCATTTTGGTGCTACATATCATCTTTACTTTAAGGCTGATACCTATATTGAAACTGAAAAATATTCGAAAAATTTATCCCTTCGTCCATTAAACCCCTATTTAGGTTTGGGTTTTAACACACAATTTGCCGGGAATTTTAAAATTCATTTTAGTGTAAAGCAAAATCTGCTTTCATATTTCAAAACCACTATAGACGAAACCATGTGGGATGTGCTAGCCATGAATCAACGAAGTTTTAGAACCTTTACAGTTGGGGTGATGTATGTTTGGTAAGAGGGTATTTGTTTTACTTGTTTTTTTCTTCGTGCTCAGTAGTTGTGTTTCTCCGGATTTGGAATACGAATTTGATGCCGGTATTTCGGTTGTGAAAGGAGATACCTTCGATGTCAATAAACCTATTATTTCAGGAGTTGAATTCAAAGTTATAGAGGACGCTCTACCTATCGGGGTTTCAACACAAAACAAGATAAAACACCTTGAAAAAGTTGCTGAAACGGATGTTTCCATTACGTTTAAAGCCAATATAGCCGGAGAAACCCGGATTGTCGGGCGCTATTATAATGAAGACGGAACCTTGAGAAGTTACGAACAAAAAGTAAGCATACACATTACAATCTTAGACTGATTACCAATTGCGAACATAATCGTCCAGAAAATTTTAGGGATGTATTAAGTGCTTAAAAATTAGTTGTTTATTGCGTTGATTTAATCAGCGCGTGAATGATTTCATTCTGAATTTCAGTATTCATTTCAGAATGAATAGGCAAAGAGAGTACTTGTTCACTCAACATTTCGGTAACCGGAAAAGAACCTTTGCCAAATCTTTCCATTCTATACGCTTCCTGAAAATGCAAGGGAATCGGATAATAAATCATGGAGGGAATTCCTTGTTCAGCTAAGATTTTTTGAACTTCGTTCCGATTACCCTTGGTTAAGCGAATGGTATATTGATGAAATACATGGTTTGACCAACTAGTTCGCTTCGGAATCTGAATACCATCAATTCCAGATAACTTTGCATCGTAATAATCAGCAGCAGTATTTCTGGCCGCATTGTAAGTATCAAGATGAGGTAATTTCACTCGTAAAACGGCTGCTTGAATGGTGTCTAATCTCGAATTACAGCCGATAGAATCGTGTTTGTATTTCACACTTTGGCCGTGATTAGCCATCATATAAATCTTTTTGGCGAGTTCGTCATCATTGGTTATGAGTGCACCGCCATCGCCAAAACAACCTAAGTTTTTTGAGGGAAAAAAAGACGTAGTTCCGATATGTCCAACGGTTCCGGCTTTTTGGGTACTTCCATCAGCAAAAAAACAATCGGCGCCGATAGCCTGCGCGGTATCTTCCATAACAAACAAACCGTGTTTTTCAGCGATTTGCATAATGGCTTCCATATTAGCACACTGTCCGTACAAATGCACAGGAACAATCAGCTTTGTTTTTGGAGTGATGAGCGCTTCAATTTGGTTCACATCAATCGTGAAATCATCCGGGTCAACATCTACAAAAACCGGAGTTAATTTGAGCAATGCAATGGCTTCGGCTGTTGCAACATAGGTATGAACCGGTACAATTACTTCATCTCCCGCTTGTAAATCTAAAGCCATCATCCCGATTTGAAGAGCGTCCGTTCCGTTCGCGCAGGGAATTACATGTTTACAGCCCAGATAATCGGCTAATTCAGCAGCAAATTGTTTTACTTCGGGGCCGTTAATAAAATGCGCAGAATTTAAAACCTGTTGTATAGCTGTATGAATCTCTTCTTTGATGTGTGCATATTGGGTTTGCAAATCAACCATCTGAATGTGTTTTGCCAAAATAATCTCCTTAAGCTGTAATGTGTTTCAACGGAAAGGTATAAAATGTCGGAGTTTTGCCAACGGTGAATACGCGCTAAAATTTCGTTTCAGCAAGTCGGAAATTCATTAAAATCCAAGTACTTTCATCAAGATAAAAACAGAATGGCGTATGATTTTAACAATACTTGGCGGTGTCGGACTTTTTCTGCTTGGAATGACTCTCCTCACAGACGGTTTGAAAAATTTAGGCGGTGAAACGCTTAAAAAAGCCTTGAGTACATTTACGGGCGGTACTTTACGCGGGATTTTAACCGGTGCCGGATTAACCGCTTTGGTTCAGGCCTCTTCCGCAACGAGCATTGCTACAATCGGTTTTGTAAGTGCAGGGCTTATAACCTTGAAACAAGGAATCACGATAATTTTCGGTGCTAATCTGGGTACAACCAGCACAGGTTGGATGGTTTCCTTATTAGGTTTGAAATACAGCATTGCTTCATTGGCGATGCCGATGGTCGGAGTCGGAGCGGTGATGCGCCTATTTTCAAACGACCGCGTTCAGGCAATGGGAACAATGTTTGCCGGATTTTCGCTCATATTTATCGGGATTGATGTTTTACAAACAGGTTTAGGTTCCTTTTCTGAAGCTGTAAATCCATCTCAATTTCCGGATAACACCATTTGGGGACGATTTCTACTTTTGTTAATTGGTATTGTGATGACCGTAGTCCTACAATCGTCAAGTGTTGCGGTTGCCATGACTATGACTGCTTTACACGCTGGCTCCATCAATTTAGACCAAGCTGCGGCAATGGTTATCGGACAAAATGTGGGTACAACAATCACCACTTCTTTTGCAGCAATTGGAGCCACTATTCCGGCAAAAAGAACAGCATTAGCGCATATTATGTTCAACTTGATTACGGGAGCATTGGCGTTTATCATTCTGCCGTTTTTTACAAAATCCGTGTTGTGGGTAAATCATTTGTTTGATTTAGATGAACCTGCATTATTACTCGCATCATTTCATACCGGGTTTAATGTGTTGGGTGTAATCGTATTAGTTCCGTTTTTGAGTTCTTTTACCAAACTAATTTCAACTGTTATAAAAGACGATTCCATCCGGTTGACACGCCATTTAGACCAGGCAGTTGGAACCGTTCCTGCGGTAGGTTTGGAATCGGCACGTTTAACGGTGGTTGATATTTTTCATGGAATTTCCGGCGAAATGATGCAATTAGTAGCCGAAGAAAACGGCATCAACAAAAAAGAAATTTTGCAGGAACAAGAGCGCTTTCATGTTGCATTAGAAGAAACTCGTGTTTTCTTAAGTAAAGTTAAATTGGGTGCCGGAACACAATCAGATAATGAACGCTATGTTGCCGTGTTGCATGCAATCGACCATTTAGATTCTGTGATTGACGATTTGGCAAAAACCGATCACATAAAGGGTTTAAAAACCAATCCGCATTTAAACTATTTGTTGGATGAAACCCGAGCGCAGTTTCCGGATTTATTGTGCTGGCTTGAAACGGCACAGCCGAAAACGTACCGATTGGAGTTAGAAAAATTTGCACAAAAAACGGCAAAATATCGGAAAGAACACCGGTTAACCTTGTTGGAATTAACGGCAAAAGGAGAGCTTTCACCTGATGAAGTTCAGGATATGATAGAAACCTTACGATGGATTGACGGAATATGGTATCATTTTTGGAGAGCTGTGTTTCATCTTGAGACACAAGGGAATATTAAAATTTAATCACGCTAGATTAATTCCGATTTTAGCCGAAAAGCAGTACTTTTGGGGCGTTGTGATGACAGTATTGTGAAGCAGAAATGACCCCGATTTCCTATGTAATTATTGATGATGAAGCTGGTAGTAAGCTTGATTTACAAGTTGCTATTCGCCAATTGCCTGTGGCTTTGAACGAGCTTGGGTATGCTTCAACTGTTGATGAAGCGATTACATTAATCAATACACTAAAACCAGAATTGGCTTTTTTTGATGTTGAGTTAAATAATAGGCTCAGTTTTGAGATTTTACCCAAACTCACCTTCATTCCGACCATCATTTTTGTAACAGCTCACGAACATTATTCACTTCGAGCTATCCGTTCAAATGCATTCGATTATCTCCTAAAACCGGTTGATTCGATTGAGTTAAATACCGCCATTCAACGGTTTCTCACTCATCGGGAAGTCAAAGAAATACAACGCGACTGGCAGCAAATGAAAGAGCAGATGCTTTCAAGCCTCAGCGAAACCTTGAAAAAACCGAATCAAATCGAAAAACTATTAATTCGTCAATCGGGGAAATTACTTGTAGTTAAAGTTGATGAAATTCAGATTATTGAAGGAGAAAGCAATTACGCGCGCATTTATTTGAACGACGGAAATCGCATTTTAACAAGTATGACCCTGAAAGAAATTGAAAGCTTACTGCCTGTTGAAAACTTCTTTCGTTGTCATAAATCGTTTGTTGTTAATCTCAAGAATGTGGACGAGGTTAAAACGTTACCCGAACCAGAAATTTTGTTAAAAAACGGCACTAAAGTTCAAATCGCCCGCAGAAGAGTTAAAGATTTGATTCAGCAGTTAGCGCAAATCGTGTAAGTCGTGAAATGATTCTAGCATCACTATTGTTCGGCTTATTTCAAAGTATTCTGTTTGGTGAGCCGAATCCGATTACAAGTTTTCCAAATCAGGTGTATTACAGTGTAATATCAGATTCTTCCGGTTCGATTTGGCTGGGTTCCGATGCAGGTGTGTTTAAGTTTGATGGAATTCATATCAGGCAACTTACCCCTGAACATGGTTTACAGGGAAATGAAGTTATTAATGTGAGTTTTATTCAGAAAAATCAAATTTCTGCATCACATTTTAATTCTAAGCTGGATGTAATTCCGATTAACCAATTTGATGCGCCGCAACCGTTTACATTACCGGATTCGTTATCCATAAAGGGGTTTGTGACAGATTGGTGGATGCAAGCGGATTCTATGGCAATAGTTACTTCTGAAGGACAAATTTTACTTAAAAAAGGCGGAGTTTGGCAGGAAAAAAATTTAATCAGTGAAGAAGGTTTATTAAATCGTATTTCATTTATTGCACGTTTCGGGAACCGTTGGTATGTCGGAACTTCCGGAGGTTTATTTACAATGGACGATTCGGGTTCGTTAAAATTAAACCACCCGATGTCTATCGTTACCAGAGCTTTGAAAGTAAATCAGACTGTTTTTATTGTGTCGGTTGATGGATTCTATACGTTAGAAAAATCCATTCTTACTAAGCTTGTTGATTTTCAAAAATCAGATTTAAACGGTAAAAAGATTGAAAATGTGGCTCAAATCAATGATTCAACCTTTGTATTTGGGTCAATTGGCGATGGGATTTATTTGTGCCGAATTTCGAACGGAGAACTTCAAATAATAGATAAACAACTGGAAGGGAAATTGATTTCCGGGCTGGCATATCATCCTAAAAGCGGCTTATCGGTAACTACTTTGCAAAGTGGGGTCTTTCAAGTTTCTTTGCAAGAGCAAATCGGTAAAAACACCCGTATTGATTTTGCAAAGTGGGGTTTCAAATCCTTGTTACGAGCTGAAAAACAAGGAAATTCTTGGCTTCTTGTTGATAAGCGTGAAGGAATAGCAACACTTTATTTAGACGATGCCAATCAATTGATTCGAAAGAAAATCTGGTTTAAATCGAACACACCTATTTTAACAACACATTCTTTTGGTGATAAAAACTACTTAGTCGGTCTGGTGAATAAAAATCTCTTGGTTGATTTTTCGAACCTTATACAAAATGTATCAGTACGTGATGTGGACTTTTCATTTACAATAAAATCTGTTCATCAAACACACAAAAATGAATGGCTGATAGCAACGGCCACAAGTTTTATAAATGCTGAGTTCAATGGTGAGTACTTAATTAAAAAAACGATGCAGGCGGGCAGGTCCAGTGCTATTGTTCAATTGGGTGAAACATGGCTTGTAGGACGACCCTCATCGTTGTGGGCGTTTCATGAAAAATCAGGTGAGTTTAACTTGCTGAGTTCAAAGGCGGTTACTTTTATTAAAAACATAGATGAAAACACGGCTGTAATAGGAACAAACGGTGAAGGTTTATTCATTGCTGAACATGTTGATGCGGAAATAAAACTAACGTCTATCCAGCTTGACTCACATTTACGCGGTGAAAATTGGTTAAATATGTTCCCTTTAAAGTCTCAGACCTGGATGATTTCCGGAACAGGCGGCATCGTACTCTTAGAACAAAATCAATCAGAATTTAGATCGAAAGCTGTTTCACTAAAAAGTGCTTCACGTGTTGAAAAAGCACTAGACATTCGCATGGCAGACGGAAGAGTTTCGTTGTTAACGGAACATCAGTATTTCGAAATTCCGGAATCTGAGCTATTTAAGCCATCAGAAGTTTCCCGACCGTTTTTGAGTGCTGTTTGGGTGGAAGGTGCTGAACAAAAGAATTCAACAACCGTTCTCTTAACTGCAAGTCAGAAGTTTGTGCAGTTAGATTTTGGTTTTGTTGATGAACTTAACCGGGCAAGTGAGATAATTTTAGAAGTATTTGATGAAAATCCGTTAACTAATAACGAAACAGGAAATGTGGTTTCAAATTTTAGTTGGTCAATTAACCTTACTAATCCGGGTACACATTCGTTTTGGTTTCGGACAAAAAATAAATGGACGCAACAGAGAAGTTCTTTTATTCAAGTAGATGTGATTAAAACTGGATTTTGGTGGCAAAATCTATATGTGCAAATACTTGCATTGTTATTTGTAATTATGCTAAGTGCATGGGTTTTCGACAGAATCAGAAGACAAAGAATTCAAAAAGAACTTCAGAAATTGGAAGAAAAAAACAGTTTACTACAGCTGAAAAAACTTTCGATTACCAAATTACTTACCACTCATTATTTGTTTAATGCACTTACAACAATTCGTTCTTTAGCGGTATCAGAGGATAAAAATACTGTTTATGAATACATTACGCGATTTTCGAAGCTTATTAGAGCTTTAATTGACCGTGCTTTGGAATCAGAAATTTTAATTGCAGAGGAAATTGATTGGATTCGGGATTACATCAACTTAGAACAAAAAGCGATCGGTCTTGAATTAGATATTCAATTACAAACTAATATCGATGTTGAGCAATATGTAATGCCCGCATTTGTATTACAGCCTTTGGTCGAAAACGCATTGCGATATGGGAATTATGAATCCGAAGCATATATCTATCTGAAAATAGTTAAGGAAGAATCCTTTATTCGATTTGAACTTCAAAATCCGGTAAATCACCAACTATCTGTCCCGAAGAATAAAACATCCAAAGGTCTGGAACTCACAAAAGAAAGATTGCAAACGTGGAGTTTGTTTTACGCACATTCATCACAATTCGAGTTTAATCTTAGCGAAAATACATGGCAGGTAACATTTACTATCCCAATGATTGAAGCATAGCCATTCGCTCAATAGAACCTACCAATAACTCGCTTATACGCAAAACAGAGAAGCTTTAAGCTTTAAGAGCAGGTTATACTTGCCTGCTAAAAAAATCAACCCCAAGTAGTATACCCGTTTATGAAATATGTTACTTTGTTGATTGCGTTTGTAGTTCTAACCCAAATCGGAATCGCGCAGTCTAAATCAACAATCCCTTCATTTTACAGACCTGTTCAAACAGAAAAAGGAACTGAATTAATAAAAATAAATGCCCAAGGAACTGATATTGTAGGCTCTGGCATTGCGGATAAAAAAATTTCCAGCCTTCATTTTTATTTCAATGCATTTGGTCAGTTGGCGAATTACAATAATGAAACGTTTTGGGCGCACAATCCGGATATTCCAGCAGGGTTTACGCCAAGTGAAAATCAAGTCAGAAAACCATTATTAATTAACGGAACAACCATACTCAGCGGCGAATACGAATATCTTTCTAAGGTTTACACAAATTGGACTCCAACAGAAGATGGCGGCGTTGTGGATTATATCAGCGTTTATAATGAATATGGACGAAAGTATTATTACGTTACTCACGAAACAATTTCAAAAATATATTTACCGGAAAGCTCTACTGTATTAGCTTATGCTGTAACATCAAGCGCGAACTATTCAAAAAGTAGTCTTGAAGACGAAAATGAGTACTTAAATCACAAAGAAGAATATGAATATGATGTGTATTACGATGCCGTTACACAAGCTTTTGTTCCATATATAAAAAATGCAGCGTACTATGCAAAAGGTGAAACGTACGATCATGCCATCGATGGTTGGTTAGGATTGGGACGTGGTGATCAGCTTGCATATAAAACTGAGACCCAAAACGTTTTTTTCAAATCTAATTATGTTGATTCAATCGTTTACGTAAGTCGCTACATGTACAATATTCAGCCGGATACCAGTGTGTTAGGTGTTGTGAGAATTACGAATTTCACTTTTTCTAATACTGGTGTAGCAGCCAGAGACTCTGTTAACCAAACGATAAGAAGCAGAACGTTTTCGAATGCTATAGTTCAGAACAATTATCCGATAATAAGCGGTTCTATGAATTATCATCCGGCTCCGGCTGATTTTTTAAGTAATCCGAATGAGAGATTTGATCAAAAATGGGAAAGCACTTCAATTTTTGAAAATGGAAATGAAGTATTCAAGGATGAGACGTATTTTGTGAAAAACCAGTCACAATTAGCTGGAGAAGAAGCTGTTGATTATTACGATTATATTAGAACAGTTAACGAAACTACACCTAAAAGTTTTACACAGCAAACGTATCGAAATAGTGGTTATGGCTTAGTGCTTACTGGTAAAAATCAAAGCTGGTATCAATATGAGTACTCAACATCTAGACTTGATTCATCAAAAAATTGGTTAGTACAAAACAATAATTTGACCTTAGTTTCAGAGGTAAAAGCATTTGAAGTTCGTCCAAATGTAGATTCTCTAATTCACTACAATTACATTAATAACAGCACGATTTTAACCAATGGTTTTGTCGATACGTTTGCTGAGTCTTACCCTACTCAAATTCCTTATCCGAATGATGGCCAGACGGTGGCAAATGAAACAGATTTTGGAATTCCAAATCAAATTAAACTCGAGCAAAATTTCCCTAATCCGTTTAATCCTAGCACACAAATTCAGTTTACCATTCCGGTTGCCGGCAGGGTTCGTTTAGAAGTGTTTGATGTTTTAGGCAGATTGACTCATGTTATAACAAACTCTGAATTGTATGCCGGTACACATACATTCCAGCTTAATGCATCTGATTGGGCGAGCGGAATTTATTTCTATCGTTTACAGCTTGGCAATCAAACAATAACAAAGAAAATGTTGTTAATTAAATAAGTGTAATTTAAGTTGAGTACTGTACAGATTTAGAAGAGTAGATTTAATACAGCCGATTCAATGCAATGAATCGGCTTTTTTTATGTAGATACGAGCTAAATAAGCTTGTCCAAATAATTAATAAGTACTTGAAAGTGAGTTTTAAGTATATTTAAGATAATAAGATAAAATTATCTTAAATATGAATATTGAGTCAAATTAGCTTTAATAAAGTGGAGTACTTATGAAAAAAATCGGCTTAGCCATCGGAATCATCATGCTGTTATCTCAAGTTGGCTTTACGCAAAACGGAATTCGATTAATAGACTATAACGCAAAAACATTAGGCAGAGCCGGGACATCCATTGGTGTGTTCGATTCTCCGAATCTGCAATTAACGAATCCCGCAGGGTTAGCATTTTTAGATAATTCGACATTGGATGTCAATTTCTCGGCAATGGTTCCAAGTTTACATTTCAAAAATGGAATAAATGATACAGACGGTGAAGACAACGTTTTCCCGCTTCCATCATTCTCGTATGTAATGCCAAGTCTAAGTAAAGGTTTAACTATTGGCATAGGATTCTTTACAACAGGCGGAATGGGGGCAGATTTCAACTTAAATCATGCGTTATATGTAGATCAGAACAATGATTATGTTCAACAAAAATATCATTCTATGCTGGCAACCATGCAGGGCGGGTTATCAGTTGCATATTTATTGAATGAAAACATTTCCGTTGGTGTGACCCTTCATGCGGTTTATAGTATGATGGAATTCCAAATGCCTTATTCGTTAAATCCATTGGCTATGCAAGGTGTAGTACCAGGAACCGGCGGAATGACATTCGGGCAATTATTCTCAGCGCCAGCAGCAAACGGTGGATTTGGCTATACAGAAGTAACTGCTTCTGCAAATATGAATGAGTTAACAGCAATATCATTCAACGGAAGATTGGGATTGGCTTGGAAAGTAAACGAAAATCTAAATCTTGGACTAAATTACACCTTACCGACAACCGTAAATTTCAAAAACGGCAAAGCAGCAATGGATATGACCCAACAATTGAATGACGCTTTTGGTAAAGCTGTTATGGGTTACATGATGCAAAACCCTAACGCTACACAACAAGAAGCACAAGCTGCAATCATGCAACAGTTCACAGGTATGGGAATTGATATGATGGCCGGTGTAGTTGCCGATTACGATTTAGAGGTTGAATTGGCTTACCCACAATCGATTGGTTTGGGAGTTTCTTATCAACTAAATGAAAAATTAATGCTTGCTGCAGATGCGGAGTGGTTAGACTGGAAAAATGCATTCGATAAAATGACCTTAAAACTCAGCAATGGAACAAGTGCAAATATTAACACAATGATGGGAAATACCGGTGATTTCACTATGGAATTCCCCATGAATTGGGAAAACTCAATCATAGCAAAAGTTGGCGTTGAATATATCGTAAATGATATGTTCACAGCCAGAGCCGGATATGCTTATGGTTCAAATCCTGTTCCTTCTTCAACAGTATTTCCGGTTTTCCCGGCTATAGTTGAAAACCATATTACACTTGGCGGTAGTATTGCGGTAAATAAACAATTCGATATTCATTTAGCTTGGGAAATGGCATTACCAAGCGAACAGAAGGCATCCTCAACAAGCATAATTGCAGCCGAATACAATAACAGTACCAGTGAATTAGGAACTCAATTTGCTCATATAGCGTTGAGCTATCGTTTTTAAAACTTATTAACCCAAGTAAGAAAAGCTGACTTTTTTAAAAGAAGTCGGCTTTTTTTATGTGAAGCGCTTTCATGATTTTCGTTCTTTTCACTCAAGTATTTTGTAACACTAAGAAGAATTACGAGTTAACTGGATAAACCGTTTAATCTTAGAGAATATGAGAAGAATAGTAGTAATTGGCGGAGGTTTTGGCGGATTGTATTTTGCCAAGCAGTTTAAGAAAAGTGACGATGTACAAGTAACTCTGATTGATAAAAGAAATCACCATCTGTTCCAACCATTATTGTATCAAGTAGCGACAGGCGGATTATCGCCGGGAGATATTGCTTACCCATTGCGTTCGGTTTTAGCCAAAAAAAAGCACATTAGAGTAGTGCAAGATGAAGTTATCGACATCAGCAAAGAAGAAAAGACGGTTATCACCAAGAAAACTAAATACAGTTTCGACGCTTTAGTAATCGCTGCCGGTGCAAGTAATTTCTATTTTGGAAACGATGGTTGGGAAAAAGTAGCACCCGGTTTAAAATCGATTGAAGACGCCATCGAAATGCGCGCACATATTTTAAAACCACTCGAATCGGCAGAAATTGAAACAGACTCAATTCGCCAAAAAGCATTAATGACTTATGTTGTTATCGGCGGCGGACCGACAGGAGTGGAGTTGTGCGGTGCAATTGCCGAGTTAACGCAATCAACATTAAAAGGAACGTATCGGGCTATTCAATCCAATCAGGCAAAAATTATCATGATTGAGGCAGGTCCTAGAGTATTATCAACATTCAGTGAAAAATTGTCCGGCAAAGCCTATAAAAAATTAATCGATTTAGGAGTTGATGTTCGAACCAAGACCCGAGTTACAAAAATTGAAAAGGGTTGGGTTGAAATTGAGTCGGAACAAGGAAAAGAACGCATAGAATCGGAAGCCATTTTATGGGGAGCAGGCGTTAAATCATCTTCATTAGGTGTGGTTTTAAAAAATCAGTTTGGTGCTGAATTAGATCGCGCGGGCAGAGTAATTGTGAATGATAAACTTCAAATTCCGGGAGTAAATACCGTTTTTGTTTTGGGTGATATGGCTTTCGCTAAAGACGTAAAGGGAAATCCTTTGCCAGGAACGGCTCCGGTTGCCATGCAACAAGGCGGTTATTTAGCCAAAAACATGCTGAGCATTTTAAATGGAAAGTCGGTAAAACCTTTTAACTATCTCGATAAAGGAAGCTTAGCCGTAATAGGTCGAAATGAAGCCATTGCCTCAATATTCGGAATGCAATTAAGTGGATTTCCTGCTTGGGTAATCTGGATTTTTATACACATTGCCTATTTAATTGGTTTTGATAACCGAGCAATGGTCTTGTTTCAATGGGCATGGAATTACATCACACGTAAACGAGGCGCATTGTTAATAACAGAATAATAATTAGGAAATTGAGCAATATTTTTTTCGTAATTGTTGATGAAAATAGCTCTGGGGAACGCTACCAGAGTTTATTTTTTATATCGAGATTGTCTTTTAGAAATTCAATCAATGAATCCCTAAATTAGCCAATCAATTTAACCCATAGGCATTAAGAGCATGAACGAACACAACGGTGAACTTTCGTTTCCAAAAGAACAAATAAAGATTTTATTACTAGAAGGCATCCATGAATCAGCGGTAAAAGAGTTTAATCAGGTTGGTTATACAAGTATTGATACTTCAAAAAATGCTTACACAGAAGAGCAATTGTTAGAAGTTATTGGTGATTATCACATGATTGGAATTCGTTCCAAGACTAAAATCACGGCTGCCGTTTTGGAAAAAGCAACCAAATTGATGTCAATCGGTTGTTTTTGTATCGGTACCAATCAGGTTGATTTAGTTACAGCTACAAAAAAAGGTATTACAGTTTTTAATTCACCGTATTCAAATACACGTTCCGTTGCAGAATTGGTAATTGCAGAAGCTATCATGTTGTTGCGCCAAATTCCAATGAAAAACGCTGCTGCTCATGTCGGAGACTGGCAGAAAGATGCCAAAGAATCGTATGAAGCTCGCGGAAAAGTGCTCGGAATTGTGGGTTACGGACATATTGGTTCACAGGTAAGTGTACTGGCTGAATCGATGGGCTTTAAAGTGATGTTTTATGATATCGACCCGAAATTGCCATTAGGAAATGCACAGCCAATCGGAACTCTCGAAAACCTGCTTAATGCTTCTGATGTAGTTACGTTACACGTTCCTGAAACACCGAGTACACATTTGATGATGACGAAAGAGCGGATTTATCAAATGAAAAAAGGAGCAAGTCTAATTAACCTTGCACGCGGAACTGTAGTTGATATTGATGCGCTATGTGAAGCGTTGGATTCCGGTCACTTAAAAGGTGCAGCTTTAGATGTATTTCCAATTGAACCGGAATCAAAAGGTCCGGGATTTACGTCTCCGGTTCAGGGTAGAACAAATGTGTTAATTACACCGCATATTGGTGGTTCTACTGTTGAAGCGCAGTATAATATCGGTATCGAAGTTGCTCAAAAATTGATTAATCTTATTGATAACGGTTCAACTAACGGCTCACATTCCGTACCGTCTTTGAGTTTGCCGGTGCAGCAGGGTACTCATCGTATTTTGCATATTCACAAAAATATGCCTGGTATATTGTCTGAGATTAACCGCATTTTATCTGATATGGATATTAACATTCTTGGTCAATATTTAAAGACCAACGAACATATCGGTTATGTGGTTTTAGATATCGAAAAACAAAACTCAGATGCAGTACTCAATAAATTGCGTCAGGTTAAGTACACGATTAAGACGAGAATTTTATACTAAACAAAAAAGGGAACTGAAAATCAGTTCCCTTTTTTTATTCGTTTTGTTACTTATAGAATCTATACATCATTCCAATCATAAAAGCATGCTTGTCAGGTATGTAGTTGATTTGATAACGAAGCGGTTTAAGCTCAAATCCAACGCCAATGTGATTCCTAAGTTGGTAAGAATAGTTTGATTTGTAGCTAAGATAGTCTCGTTCAGCAAAATAACCGGCTGTTAGATATAGCTTATCGTATCCAATTATAAAGTCATATTGTAGTGATGGAAGACGTCTAAAATTTGCTATAGTTTGTAAATTAAGATTCCCACTAATATTAAAATCATGGATGCTTTTGTAATATCGATGCTTCCAATTAAGTTCAAATGTTTGGCTACCGTTAACTCGGAGACCAATTTCATGGCCATTTCCCAATCCTGTGTTCCAACTATAAAATAATCCAGAGTATATAAAGGGTAAGATTTCTGTAAAAAAATAATTTAC